>JBDRUN010000074.1 GCA_039801365.1 candidate division WOR-3 bacterium | reverse complement strand
ATTCAAACTGTCCCGCAAACAGAAAGTATCGGGTGAGTCAATGCAACTGGCGGCCCAGGTTCTATTGGAAAAGTGGAAGGCCCGGGGTTGTGACCCAAAGGTTCTTGCCCTGATTCGCAAGGAGGTGTACGACATAGCCGAGCCATAGCCAAGTCCACACCCTACGCCTTACGCCGCACACTCTACGCCGAAATTGGCGACAAGGCAGTTGCGGTCAGAGTGCAACCCTAAACACTGTTCAAGCTACGTTCCGGCATCCAGAGGCTTAGTTAATCCACCTTGACACACCGAACAAGCGGGTAGGATTCGGAAAACGAGGACAGGTTGGCCAGTTTGAGTGCGGCGAGGACTGGCGAATGGTTACGGCCGAGGAGGTGCGCCCGGGGGCTGGACTGCCAGTGTCTGGGCCTGAGTCCTACAGGTCGCAGGAATCACTTGGCGGGTGGTGGAATCGGAGCATATGAGTTGAGCGCGAAGAATTGCACCGGGTCGGTGTGTACTCCCCGCCGGGTCTTGACAGGAGTAGAATTGTCTATTGTGTCCCCGAGATTGTATGTCGGGGGGAGGGGTCCGTTTCTAAGTCCTGTGGAATTCAGGTGTCAGTTGCGGAAGAAGCCAAGTCGGGATTCTGCTGTACAGGTACGAGAAGAAAAGAGGGAGCGAATGCGGTCGCATACCTGCCGCCAGTAATAGCCCGGTTTGCGGTTGAAGGTGATAGTTCTGCTGCCAAGGCGGGATGAATACCGCTCCGTGCACTACGACCCGACCAGATGTTTGACCCAAAGGCAAGCTGAATCTATACTGAATTATGGCTAACTGGAACGGACCTTTAGAGAGAATTGGTGATACGCGACTGCGGATTCCGAAGAGCTATAAGCCGCAGATGCACGTTGATGGTATTATTTACGCTGATGCAAATCTTTTGGAAGACATAAAGCGCGACCAGGCGCCAGAGCAGGTGGCGAATGTGGCTACCCTGCCCGGTATTGTTGGTCAGTCTATGGCGATGCCGGATATTCACTGGGGCTACGGGTTTCCTATCGGTGGGGTGGCGGCTTTCCGCATTGATGACGGCATAGTTTCGCCGGGCGGAGTCGGGTATGACATCAATTGCGGTGTGCGGCTGCTGCGCACAAAACTTAGTCGGGAAGACTTGAAGCCAGAGCTTCTGCGTAAGCTGGTCTATTCCATCTACAACAATGTTCCTTCGGGCGTGGGCTCTAAGGGTAAGATTCGTATTTCACAGGCAGTGGTACAACAGGTACTTACCAAGGGTGCACGCTGGGCGGTGGAGCAGGGTTACGGGACTGAGGAAGACTTGGAATACACCGAGGAGCACGGCGAAATGGCTGGTGCAGACCTGGCTGGAGTTTCGGCCCGGGCTCTGGAGCGGGGTATGCCACAACTGGGCACCCTGGGCGCGGGAAACCACTTCCTCGAGATTCAGGAAGTTGTCGAAGTGTATGACCAGAAAGCGGCCGAAGCTTTGGGCATCTGGCCTGGGCAGATTACGGTGATGATTCATACCGGCTCGCGCGGACTGGGATATCAGATTTGCGATGACAATGTGAAGACGCTCGTGGCTGCGGCGCGAAAGTACGGCGTGGAGCTGGTGGATAAGCAACTGGCCTGTGCGCCGATTGAGTCGCGTGAGGGCAGGTTGTATTTCGGGGCAATGGTGTGTGCGGCCAATTACGCTTGGGCGAACCGGCAAGCGATTGCCCACTGGGTACGGGAGGCATTCAGTCAGGTGCTTGGTCTCCCGGTTGAACAGCTTGGTATGACGCAGGTGTATGATGTGGCACACAATATTGCTAAGTTCGAAGAGCACGAGGTGAACGGAAAGAGGATGAAGCTGTGTGTGCACCGCAAGGGTGCAACCAGGGCTTTTCCGCCAGGCCATCCGGCCCTGCCGGCAAAGTATCGTCACTTGGGACAGCCGGTATTGATTCCCGGAGATATGGGCACGAGTTCGTATCTTCTTGTTGGCACTGAAACCGCGGCAAAAGAGACTTTTGGTTCTGCCTGTCATGGCGCGGGACGGGTATGGTCGCGCACCAAGGCGCTGGAAGAGACTAAGCACCGCAACGTGGCCGAGGAATTACAGGCCAAGGGCATAATGGTGATGGCGGCAAGCAGGGAGGTGCTGCGTGAGGAAGTGCCGGATGCGTACAAGGATGTGGATGCGGTGGTGGATGTGTGCCACCGGGCCGGCATTGCGCGTAGGGTAGCGAGGATGAAGCCGCTGGGAGTAGTGAAAGGCTAGGGGGCAAAAGGAGGGGTCGAGTGTCCGGTTTTGGACTTCCGCACGCTTGATCTCCTGACTCCCTGAGCCCTAGAATTCTTCGCCATGTCTTTTGCTGAAAAGGTGGCGCAGACGCCGGAAAGTCCGGGCGTCTATCTACTGAAGGACGCCAGGGGGCGGGTTATCTACATCGGCAAGGCGCGGTGTCTGCGTGACCGGCTCCGGGCTTACACCCAGCCTGCTGACAATCCCCGGCTTGCCGCGATGCAGCGCCGGCTGGCAGACTTAGAAACAGTGGTCACGCGTTCCGAAGTGGAAGCACTGGTTCTGGAGGAGAATCTCATCAAGATGAACAAGCCGCGCTACAATGTGCGGCTACGGGACGACAAGAAGTTTCCCTACTTGAAGATTACGATGGCAGAGCCGTTTCCGCGCATTTTTGTCACCCGTAATCTGAAGCAAGACGGGTCGGTTTTCTTCGGGCCGTACACTTCGGTCCGCGAACTGCGCAAGGCGTTGAAAGCGGTGAAGCGGATATTCCGCATAAGGACCTGCAAGCACCGGTTGCCTGAGGAAAAACCGGCTCGGCCCTGCCTCAACTACCAGTTGAATCGTTGCACTGCTCCCTGTGCCAGGCTGGTTACGCAGGGCGACTATCAGCAGCAGGTGAAGGATGTTGTCGGGTTTCTTTCCGGCCGTTCCGACGAGCTTATTCAGGAGATGGAGCGCAGAATGTGGCGTGAGTCTGACGCCCAGAACTTCGAGCGGGCCGCAATCCTGCGCGACCAGCTTTTGTCGCTGCGGGAAATACGCAAGGACCAGCAGGCAGTATTGCCGGATAAGACCAGCCTGGACATTGTTGGGTTGAGCCGAGGCGAACACGCGGCCGTAGCAGTGATATTTCGCGTGCGGGAGGGTAAGATTGTTGCGCGCGAGGAATATCCGTTGCGGGCAGACAGGGATGTCTCTGACACCGAGGTACTTTCGACGGTTATTCGCTCAGTGCATGGCCATACTGCAGATATTCCCGAGGAAATAATTCTGCCGGTTGTCATCGAAGACGCCGAAGTGCTGGAAGCGATGTTCGCCGAGCGCAGGGGCCGCAAGGTAAGGATAGTTGTACCGGAAAGAGGCGAGAAGGTGCGTCTTCTGGAACTGGCCAGAGCCAATGCCGACAAGGCACTGGTGGAGCTACGGCCAGAGGAACGCATACCCAGGGCAAGCAAGGAGCTGGCACAGATACTCGGGCTGGAACAGGTGCCAAGGTTGATTGAGGGCGTGGACATATCCAATACTCAAGGAACGAATGCGGTTGGCTCCATTGTGGTCTTCCGGGACGACCGGCCCCTGAAGAATGAGTATCGGCTGTTCAAGATAAGAACGGTGGAAGGAGCAGATGACTTCGCAATGATAGAAGAGGTGCTTGCTCGCCGGGTTCGAGGACTTTTGGAAAAGAACCGGCCTTTACCTGACCTGGTGCTGGTTGATGGTGGCAAGGGTCAGCTTTCTTCTGCGGTCAGGGCATACAGCCAGTTTGACCAGGATATTCCGATTCTCGGTCTGGCCAAGCGGACAGATACTCTGTACTACCTCGATGGCCGGGAAATTACGATTCCGGTTACCTCACCGGCGTTGAAACTTCTGAAGCGCATCCGGGATGAATCGCACCGGTTCGCCATTACTTTTCACCGCAAACTGCGCGGCAAGGCGCAGACCCGGTCTGAACTGGATGACATTCCCGGCATCGGCCCGGCGCGCAAGAAAGCACTCATCCAGCACTTCGGCAGCCTGGACAAGCTCAAGCTGGCGTCGGTTACAGACATTGCCCGCGTCAAAGGCATCGGCCCGCAACTGGCCGAGAAGGTATACTATGCTCTGCAGAGTGTCTGAACCGCTGTTTGCCATTACCTTGTTGCGGTAGTGGCTTGCGGGCTTTCCCCCTTTGCGTATAGTAGGGAGAAGATGAAGTCGGATTCTCTCCTGCTTGCCAACATCGGCCAGTTGCTGACGATGACCGGCGACGGCTTGGGCATCGTTGAGAATGCCTGGGTGCAGATTGAGGAGGGCAGAGTTTCAGATGTAGGACAGGTAGATTCAAGGTTTCAGGTTTCAGATTCAGAGGTTGTGGACTGTCGCGGTTGCGTGGTTCTACCGGGGTTTGTGGACCCGCATACGCATCTTGTGTTCGGCGGGTGGCGGGCCCATGAGTTCGAGCAGAGACTTCTTGGCAAGACGTACAAGGAGATTGCGCAGACCGGTGGCGGCATCCTGTTTACTGTCAAAGCCACGCGTGCCGCGTCCGAGGATGAGCTGTACGAGCATGCGCTGGCGCGGCTGCGCGAGATGTCGGCCTGGGGCACGACCACGGTTGAGGTCAAGTCTGGGTATGGGCTTGATACAGAGAGTGAACTCAAGATGCTGCGCGTGGCAAGGCGGCTGGGTGAGGCCGGCATTGCTACCGTGGTGCCGACGTTTATGGGAGCGCATTCGGTACCAGAAGGGTTGGACAAGCCGAGCTATGTTCGACTCGTCATTGAGCAGATGCTGCCGAAGGTAGCGGAAGACAGACTTGCCCGGTTCTGCGATGTGTTCTGTGAGAGCATAGCTTTCAGTCCGGAGGAGACGGTGCAGATACTTGAGGCCGGCAAGCGATACGGTCTTCTGCCAACGGTGCACGCGGATGAGATTGATTCTTCGGGCGGGGCAGAGGTTGCGGCTCAGGTGGGCGCAGTGTCGGCCAGCCATCTGTTGCGGCCGTCGGATGAAGGACTTCGGCAGATGGCAGAGAAGGGCGTGGTAGCGGTGTTGCTGCCCGGAACCTGTTTCTTTCTGCGTGAGCAGCACAAGCCACCGGTAGCAAGAATGCGAGAGTTGGGAATTACGATGGCGCTGGCTACGGACTTCAACCCCGGCTCCTGTACGATGCTGGCCCAGCCTTTGACGCTCCAGCTTGTCTGTATTCACTACGGCTTGACGATCGTCGAAGCGTTACGCGGGGTGACTGTCAATGCCGCTAGGGCGCTCAGGCTCGAATCAGAGATTGGTACGATCGAGCCGGGCAAACGGGCGGACATTGTTATTACCGACGTACCGGACTATCGTCATCTTGCCTACCGCTTCGGCCACAATCCGTGCCGACTCGTCCTCCGCCACGGAAGCATCGTGAATCGGCCCGCGGCTTGAGTTCCAGCGGCCCGGCTGATTTGACCTCGGGCCGGACGCTTCTACACTGATGGCGGTGACGAAATTCGGCACTGACCTTCGTTCCAGGACGGATCGGCCGCGTTCCGTCCGCTGGCCGACGGTCGTGCTTATCGTTCTTCTTTGCGCCGCGGTTTACCTACCGACGCTCAAGTATCAGTTTGTGTGGGACGACAAGCAGCTTGTCCTGGCGAACCCACGGCTTATGACCGGGAATCCACTGGTGTTCTTCGGCCAGAGCTTCATGCCCGGGGTGCACGGCTCGGAAGCAACCAGAGTTCGGTACTACCGACCACTCACGGTCCTCTCATTCTGGCTTGACCGGCAGATGTGGGGACTGAATCCGCTCGGGTTCCATCTGACCAATGTGCTGCTCAATGCCCTGGTGCTTCTGCTGTTGGCGTTGCTGCTCAGTGAGTTCGTCAGTCAGGCCTGGCCAGTACTTCTCGGCGTTGCGCTGTTCGGCCTGCACCCGTCGCACGTGGAGTCGGTGGCGTTTGTTTCCGGTCGTACCGACCTGCTTGCCGCAGTGTTTGTTCTGGCCTGCGTCCTGTTGCTCTTGCGATACGGCCAGAGCGGCCGGTGGTACTGGCTGGGTTCGGCAACTGTCGCGTGTGCGGCGGCACTCCTGACCAAAGAGGTCGCGGTTTTGCTTCCAGTAGTCGGGGCGTTCTTGCTTTACTGGACTGTGCCTGGTTCCCGCCGGCGGATGGTGATTTCCACACTGTGTCTGACTGCAGCGGTTACTGGCTACCTTGCGGTGCGCTGGACCGTTCTTGGCAATGTGGCGGTGCCGACAGGAACGTTGGGCCAACGGCTGTTGCTTGCGCTGAACACGATCGGACGCTACGGCGCAATGGTTGTTTTTCCGTTCACTCACCGGCTGGTGTATCCGAGCCGCACCGAGGTTGTCGGACCCGGCTGGCCGACACTTGCCGGTGTGTCGCTGCTGGCGCTGCTTGGGTGGCTAACCTGGCGATATCGGTGCAGCGTTGTCGGCTTCGGCGCAGTCTGGTTTCTATCATTCATTGTGCCGGCCAGTAACCTGTTTGCAATTGGAATTTCGTACCTTGCCGAAAGGCTCTTGTACCTGCCGCTCGCAGGGGCGGCGATGATGGTGTTGGCCGGTGCCAGACTGCGGATGAGGGTACCGCGGGCCGTGTTCGTTGGCGTTCTCTTAGTCTTTGCCGTGCTTTGGGCGGCGGCCAGTATCCGCCGGATGCCGGTGTGGCAAGATGAGCTTGCGTTGTTTGGCACGATGGTACGCGAGGCACCGAATTCCGCGGATGCGCACCTGAACTTAGGTGCGGCACTGATCACTCAGCAGCAGGACACGTTGCGGGCTGAAGCCGAGTTCCGGCGAGCGATCGAGCTTCAGCCCCAAAGTGCAGTAGCGCACAACAACCTCGGTGATATTCTGCGCAAGCGAGGCGACCTGACTGCAGCCCAGCGGGAATATCTGGCGGCCATCGCACTTGACCCGGGATATGCTGAGGCACACGGCAATCTTGGAATTGTGCTGTTTCATGCCGGCCAGGCTGACAGTGCGTTCGAGCAGTTCATTCTGGCGCGCTCACTGCAGCCAGGACTGGCGCCGGTTCATGTGAACCTGGGTAATTGTTTTGTCGAGCGTGGCCAGCCGGACAGCGCGCTGCGTTCATTCTGGACCGCAATCAGCCTTCAACCCGGATTGGACGCAGCCTATCTGAATCTCATCCGACTGTACTTGGCACTCGGCAAGCCGGACTCGGCCGAGCTTGTTAGGCGAATGCTTGAAGAACGACGTTGAACTTTGGATTGGTGTGGTCTATACTGAAATGTACTGTCCAACCTTGGAGGACATATGAGAATCATTCCGGTCCTGCTTGTAGCAAGCCTGGCACTGGGTGAGACGATAAGCAGTGGCTTCAAGTTCAGTGAAGAACAATTCCTGCGCACTGAGCATGATGGCTATATGCTCGTCACGGGGAACGGTCTGGACGTGACCGACGTGCCGGGCGCGCCGCAACTGCCAGTGAAAGCGGTCACGGTCGAGCTGCCCGGACGGGGTGCGGTGAAGAGCGTGCACGTGCAAGCTGAGCGATGGGAGCGGCTCGAAACCGGGGTACGCGTGCTGCCGGCGCAGAAACAGGTCATTCTGAGCCGGCTGGACGCGGTTGACGCACTGACCGGCCCAGACCCGGCCATCTACGAGAGCTGGAGTGCCTGGCCAGCTAAGCCCTGGGTCTGGACCGGCACTGGCATCCGCAGCGGTAAGACCGTGGCCGAGATTCTCCTGTATCCAGTGCGATACGTCGGTGCGGAGGGGCGACTGGAGTACTGCCCTAATTTTCGCATCGAGGTTGAATACGAACCACTGCCACCGCTGCCGCAACTGGACCTTGATGCCTTTGACTATGTCATTGTGACGGCCACAACCTACGATTCAATCTTCCGGCGACTTGCCGACTGGAAGACGCAGAAGGGCGTGCAGACGGTGATTCGCCATATTGACTGGGTGTATTCGAACTACACCGGACGGGACAATGCCGAGAAGTTGCGTAACTACCTGAAGACGTTGCCGGATTCGGGTGTGCGGTACGTTCTTCTGGGCGGGGATGTCAGCGTGATACCGTTTCGCAAGGCTTACGCAATGACGAGCGAGGGCAATATCCATCCGCGAGAAGACTCTTTGCCCTGCGACCTGTATTTCGCGGACCTCGACGGCGACTGGGACCGGAACGGTAACAACGTATTCGGCGAGTTGGCGGACTCGGTTGACCTCTATCCTGACCTGGTCGTCGGCCGGGCGCCGGTTGACTCGCGTCAGGATGCGCAGGCGTTCGTGAACAAGGTGCTTGAGTACGAATGCGGCCCGGCTGAGACCAGGCAGACAAATGTGGCCTTTTTCGCTGAGGTGATGTGGTCGAACCCGTACACCGACGGCGGTCGGCACAAGGATAAGCTTGAGGCCGCGGCATTCTCGTCCGGTTACACGGTGACAAAGAAGTATCAGCGGCTGGGAAACGAGAGTCGCACGAGCGTGATGGCGGCAATCCGGGATGGGCAGAACTACCTGAACCACGATGGTCACGGCTGGATTGACGTGATGAGCGTCGGCGGGTACCCAAACTACCTGAGAACCAGGGATGCAGACACCATCACCAACGCATACCGCGGGGTGATTTACTCAATTGGCTGCTGGACGACCGCCTTTGATACGGTTTCGATTGGCGAGGCATTCGTAACTAATCCGAATGGTGGCACGGTAGCAACTATTGGCAATTCATCCTACGGCTGGGGCTCGCCCGGAAACCCGGGGTTCGGGTATTCGGACAAGTTCGACGATAAATTCTGGTGGACCGTGCAGCACACCGACGACTATCGGGTCGGAGAAGCGCTGGCCAAGTCCAAGGCCTACTTTGCGCCTTTCTCCAGGGGCGAGAACGTATATCGCTGGCACCAATACCAGGTGAACCTGATGGGTTGTCCGGAAATGCCAATATGGACCAGGACACCAGAGACACTTGAAGTAACCGCACCAGCCGAGATTCCGTCTGGCGCAGGCCGGGTGCTCGTGATAGTCTCATGCCGCGGGCAGGCAGTCAGAGGCGCGCTTGTCTGTCTCATGAAACAGGGTGAGTCCTACAGTACAGCCATAACCGGTCCGGACGGTTCGGCGTGGCTTCAAGTCGAGCCGCATTCCAGCGGCGACTTCCTTCTTACTGTGACCGCGCACAACTTTCTGCCGCTGCAGAAAGCAATCGGTACCAGTTCGGGTCCGTACGTGAACTTTGCCGGGTGGGTTGTGAACGATTCTCTCGGCAACCGCGACGGGGTGGTGAACTCGGGCGAGACGGTGTTCCTGCCGGTATGGCTGCACAACGCGGGCAGTGCCGCGAGTGCCGGCGTCCTGCTCAAACTGCGTTCAAGCGACCCGGTCGTGACAATCCTGGACAGCACGGCCAGCGCTGACGCGCTTCAGCCCGGGGACTCGGTGCTGATTCCGGATGCGTTCCAGGTCGCCATCGGCGCCTGCTCGCAGGACGGCAAGCTGCTTGCCTTCGAGTTTGTGGTCGAGGACACGGACATGCCGCGCAAGTTCTACCCGGTTCTGCAACTGGGCGCGCCGGTCCTTGAGTTCGTCTCCTATGCCTACCTCAACCCGCCGGGCCTGCCCGGGCAGACCAAGGGAGTAAAAGTCGCGGTCGCAAACCAGGGACACGGGTTCGGGCACGGGACTTGGGCAAGGCTCGTGAGCCTTGACCCAAACGTCACGGTTCTTGCACCGGACTCAGTCCTGCTCGGCGAACTTGCGCCTGGTTGCCTCAAGGCGTCGGCGGACAGCTTCAGCGTCAGCATCTCGGGCGCGTGCCCGGGTTCGTACCTCGCCGCGGTGCGGCTCGACCTGTGGTGCGAAACCTACACGTTCAACCACAGCTTCCAGCTTCTGGTGGGCGACTACGGATTCGCCGACGATATGGAGGCCGGGCCGTCCAAGTGGACTCACGGCGGCACCGGCGACCGGTGGCACATTTCGAGCCGGCGGTTCCACTCGCCGGGGCAGTCATGGTATTGCGGCGATGAGTCGAGCGGTCGGTACTACGACAATATGAACGCGTGGCTTACAACGGTGCCGTTCATGGTTGCGGAGAATTGCTCGCTTCGGTTCTGGCGCTGGTTCAGCGTGCCGAACTACGGCGTGGACGGCATCTACGTAATCATCGTACGCAAGACCGGCGCGGATACGCTCGATTTCATCGGTACAGGCGGAGCGCTGAGGGAGAAATCCGACACCAGATACCAGATACCGAGTACCAGAAGCGCGGACGAGGAACGCAATTCAACCCTTGCCCCCTTGAACCATCGACCCCTTGAACCCTTTCTGGATGGCATCGAAAGCGACTGGTTTGAGGAGAAGTACGACCTCGGCGCGCTTGCGGTTGGTGAGACCATCCAGGTCAAGATTGCATTCAAGAGTGACGGCGATGGCGACTATGGCGAAGGGTTCTACATTGACGACCTAGCTGTGACCGGCGGAAACCTGCCGCCGACCTTCCTCTCAGAGCCGAGCTGGCCTACGGCCTATGGCTTGCGGCTGCTGGCCTTTCCAAATCCGTTCAGGTCGGTCGTCACGTTGCAGCTCGCGGCTGCCGGGCCGGGGGAAATTAGCATCTTTGACGCCTCGGGTCGTTGCGTCCGCTCCATGGCCTTGAGTGGTAAGCCGGCAGCGTTCAGCTCCGTGATCTGGAATGGCCTTGACGACTCCGGCCGCAGGGTCGCAGCGGGGACCTACTTCGTCCGAGCGCAATCTGGCGGAGAAATCTGGCTGGCCAAAGTACTACTGGCACGCTAACCCGGCGCGCAGCGCGCGGCTTTGACGGGCAGACTCTACGGTACCGTGAACCGCGCCTGCTGGGTCGTTCCGCCTGTTTGCAAGACAATGAAATAAGTGCCGGCGGGCAGCTTCTCGGCGCTGAGTTCGAGGCAGCTATCACCCGGCCACACTGCGCCTGCGAACAGCGTGCCGAGAGTCCGGCCAGTAATATCGCACAGCTTGACCGTGACCGAGCACCGTATCGGCACCGTGAACTCGACCGTGACCTTGTTGGTAGTCGGTGAAGGAATGGCCGCCAGCCCCACTCCCGCCGGCGCTGCCCCTGCCGCTGAATCCCCGACCCCGGGCGATGGGCCGTAGTACTCGAAGATAAGGTAGCCGCCGTAGTCATTGGCGGCGTGAAGGAGATTGCCGTACGGGACCACGTTCCGGCAGACCCCGGGAGTTCTGTAGTATCCAAGCTCACGGACATTATGCGCTTCTGAAATGTCAGCCATCGAAAGGCCGGCGTAGCGATTGGCGACCGCACCGAGACCGCCTCTGACACTAATCGTAGTAGGCGTGAACTCGGTGAATGTTCGCAGCAGTACCGGATTCTCAGGGTCAGTCACACTTGCGACATGCAGTCCACCGCCTTCGTCACAGAGGAACGCTGTGTCGTTCCGCACATACGACCCAACCGAGCTGCCCAGACCGCATGCCAATCGTGATAGTTGGACTGGGTTGGTTGGGTCGGACAGGTCGAACAGCCGGAAACCTCCTTCTGGCTCTCCAGGGCGATGGTAGCCGTCTCCCAGAATGGCGTAGTTCCTGAAGACCGATACACCGTATGGGTCACTCTCTTCATTGGGCCAGCGCCCGACAATCCACGGGTTCGTCGGGTTTGACATATTGATCACCACCAAGCCCGCCTCTGCGGTAGGTCCCTCGATGCCTGCGAGCAGTAACGTATCTTTGAGACAGAATGCTCTCGCGTGTCCGGTCCTGCAGGCTCCGACGACGCGCGGATTGTCCGGGTCGCGGATGTTCAGCACCATCAGCGTGTCGTCTACTCCGACGAGAAGCAAGCTATCAAGCGGAACCATCGCCAGAACTTCCCTGCGGAAGAAGCGCACGCCGCGTTCGATGGGCCGCGTCGGGTCCGACACGTCCAGTAACCACAGACCCCGGCGTGCGGCAAGGAAAACCCGGTCTCCAGTGACACATACGTTCTCGACCCAACATGGGACCGTGTCGTAGGAGCCAATCCACTCCGGTTCTTGCGGGTTGCTGATGTCGGCCACTTGCAGGCCACCGTTCTCTGCGGCCAGAAAAGCGCAATTCCCTGAGACGCCTACCGCGTCAGCCCAGAAGCCTCCCCGCGGGAGTGATTCGCCACCGGTCACAAAGGGGTGGCTGGGGTCGGCTACATTGAATATTCTTAGTCCGAACAGTGCACATGCGCAGTACACAAGGCTGTCGCGCGCACACAGATTCTCCAGCACGTCCACTTCTGCCAGCCAGGGATAGCCGCACTTGCCCAGATGGACAGGTGTCGCTGGGACGGACAGGTCTACCGTGTGAAGAGTGTCATTCTGCGCCACGTACGCGATACTGCCTTCCCACCCCACCCTGAAAGCTGGTCGTGCCAGGTGACCTACTTCGTGGGGGTTGGATGGATCCGAAAGTCCCAGTATCCTCAGTCCTTCGTCGCCGTCCGCCACCAGAGCGAGGGTGTCCCGCAGTGATACGTCGCAGCCACCGACTGACAGCGGGAAGGAGCCTATCTGGACTGGCTGCCAAGGGTTGCTTATGTCAACGACCTTGAGCTCTTGGTAGGAACCGGCCAGGGCCAAGCTCTCGTGGAGCGCGACCGACACTATTTCCCCGGCCACGCGACCCAGGAAGACAGGTGACGTCGGGTCGGTGGCATCTATGATACTCATACCCTCCTTCTTCTGCGCCAGGAGCAACAGGTCACCGTCTTTCGCGATATCGCACGCTACTCCCAGAAGGGGGAGTGTGCCGACCCGTCTGGGCCTTGCAGGAGTGTTGACATCGAAAACCCACAGTCCTCCGCCGATTCCGACATACGCGAACCCTCCATCTACGAGAACGGTTCTGGCAATCGAGTAGGGCCACGCTCCTTTCACTCTGACATCAAGCGAGTCAGCTGCCGATGCTGCGCCAAGCACGGATAGCAGAACAGCAGCCGTGTAAACGCAGAACCCCGGCTGCCGGCGGGGGCCGCTTCGGCGGAGTGCATGGCCAGTCGGGGAGAGCTCCCGCTCTCCCCGACTGGCCTCTTGACTAGGCGTTCTCTCGGACATAACCGTCCGGTTTCGGTACGCTCTTGTCGTGTGTGTCGTGGTAGATGAAGTCCCCGGCTTGGTTGGGAACGTAACCAGCGTGTCCGGTGAAGAACCTGAACAGGCGGCTGTATCCATCTTCCCATGTGCACGTCTGGGAGTCTGATTTCTCGGTGTCCTTGGCGTAGTGGTAAGAGTACGCGATGCGGTGACCGTAGGCGCCCGTATGCAGCCACTTGGACTGAGCATTCCAGTCGGCGAACTTCAGGAAGTTTATTCTGTAGGCGAATTCAATCTCGATGTAGTTGACATAGTCCGGGGCCGAAACGCGCTTCGTGTAGCCCCACATATACATCTGCTTGCTCGCTGAGCTCCACACGTACTTGATGTAGTCCTTCCAGTAGCCGTCGTAACTGTCGTAGGTCAAGGTCGACTCGGCCCACGTCTCGTCGCCTCCGCCACCTCCCAGCGGCGAAATGCCGTATTCCTCGTACTTGGATTGCGGTATCGACTTGAAGTGGAACGAACCCATTGGTTCGCGTGCCTCTTCCGCGTCGGCCTTGACTGCGCTGGCGTTCACCTCGATGGTGAACTCCTTGTCCTCCAGCCTGATGGTTCGCTCTGCGGCGATTCCGAGTGCGACCAAGGCCAGGAGGAGTACTGCAAGCATCTTACGCATGCTCGCCTCCCTGTGTTTCTGGCACCCCTGGTTTGCGGCCGCCGGAGCGGTGCCTGTGACTTCGGCCAGCCGGGAGCCGGCCACCATCTCGCATCATAGTATCGCCGGCTGCCGAAAATATCAACGTTGAATGCGGCCCGCCCGACACGTATCCAGCGGCTTGCAGTTTGGATATCAAGACTGACCAACATAGGGGACGCGAATCGGGGTGCGGTGAACGCGCACGTCCCGGTGTCGTACTGGCAGTAATGGGTTCATGCCAGACAGGTGCGGGCTCTGCCATCTCTGTTTCCTCCGTCGGCCTACATCGAACAGGTCGCGATTACATTCTACCCCCCCCGCCATCTGTCAAGCGTCTTTCGCGCCGAGGCGGGCCGGCCAAGGCACATCGTGACCCCCTGCCTGACGCTTGCGCGTTTCATATGATACCCGTAGCGCCAGCAACTCGTCAAGGTCGAGCGCAGGCAACAGGAGAACACCCTGGTCTACCTG
>JBDRUN010000073.1 GCA_039801365.1 candidate division WOR-3 bacterium | reverse complement strand
CGCCACCCTCGATGGCCGCCCCAATCAGCTATACGAACACCACTATCGCCAGTTGAACTTTGCGCTTGACCGGCTGGCCCTAGCTCTGACCGAGCATATTCAGTCGCTAGGGAAGAAAGCCCTGCCGATTCCGGCCTCGCAGATTGTGGACTGGCAGAACCAGCGCGGCCATCTATCGCACAAGCGCGTCGCTGTCGCGGCCGGTCTCGGCTGGCTCGGAAGAAATAACCTACTCGTCACTCCTGAGTTCGGCGCTCAAGTTCGCCTTGTCACCGTCCTCACCGACCTGCCGCCAGAAGGGGACATAACCCGATTTCATCCTGGGAATTGGGAACGTGTCCCAAGTCCGGAACAGCCATCCGCCTGCGACTCCTGTCGCGCCTGCATCGCGGCCTGCCCGGCGCACGCCGTCGGCGAAACCCCGGCCGACTTCAATCACCTTGCCTGCTACGAACAGCTCAAGGAATTCCAGCGCCGGCGATACGTGTCCCAGTACATCTGCGGCCTCTGCGTCCGTGCCTGCACCGGTACGAAGCACCAGCGGCCTGATGCCGACCGCTAACAGCCAGTAGTTGGAAGCTGCAAACCTGCAGAACTCACTGGCAACTCGCGCTACCGCGTGTAGCGAAACTCCCGGCCGATTGAGAGAAACACGCTAAACGCCCAGGCGGCCCGGCCCGGGTCTTCGAGACCCGCGGTGACGGACAGCGGCCCGACCGGCGTGTTCGTTAGCAGGCCCAGCCCGGTCGCCCAGTGCAGCCTGGAAATCGGTAACGGTTCACTCAGCACCCGCTCAATCGATTCGAAAGTGCTGACGTTTCCGAATAATCCCGCGTATAGCGGGTAGTCGTCCTGGTTGAACAACCTTGCCAGCCGATAGTCAACGGCCAGTTTGAGCACAGCCTTGTACGGGCTCGTAAACCGCTCCCTGGTGAATCCCGGCAGGTTGTCACCGCCGGAACGGAAACGCTCCACCCAAACCGGCTCACCCCAAGTGACCCCGATTTCGGCACCCGGGTTCAACCGCATGCGCTGGCCAAGCCTAAGCACCCGGGCAGTCACAAACTCGGCCTTCAGGAAATGTCGGCTCGACCCCATCGCCCGGTTTGAGTAGAGCACATTCACCTGATAGCTGACCCCGCGGGTCGGCAGAAAGAGGTCGTCATAGGTATTGGATTCCAGCCTGAAGTTTGGCCCGACAACCCATTCCCGCTTCGGGATTGAGTCGAAGAACCGCACTGGCGGAAATTGGTACCGCGCCTGACATGCCACAAGCCCCACGTCGAAGAATGCGTTTCGGCCCAGTATGTACCCAGCTTCAGCCAAACCCCCGCGCTGCTCGACGACGTAGTCCGCCTCCCAGCCCACGGAATGGTATGAGCGGTTGGCTGAATTCCAGAACGCATCCAGCCTGTACCCGAACGGAAAGTTGAATACCCGTGTGCCAGTCAGCCCGAGCCGGAGTTCATTCGGGTCTCCAAGGTGAACGACTGCGCGCACGCTTGCACCCGAACCCCACAGGTTGCCCTGCCCGACCTCAATCCCAAGCCCGACGTTGTCCACGTTGTCGTAGCGCAGCCCGAGTGAGTAGAAACCGTACGCCCGCTCCTCAAGCTCGATTGTAACCTCGACCGAATCCGGGCCGACTTGCTCAAGCGCGTAGTTCACATCCTCGAACAGCCCGGTATTGAACAACCGCCGCAGGTCCTCGCGCAGCCTTGGAAAAATCAGGTAGCTGCCTGGTCGGGTTTGAAGCAAGGGTCGAAGCATCGCCTCACGTGTCACCTTCAGCCCCCTGAACCTGACTGCGCCAACCTTGGCGAGTGGTCTGGTCACAACCTTTCTGCGTTCGGTCACTGGCCTGCGACCGGCAAGTTTGAACCTGATTTCCGGCAGCGCAGCCCGCGCCGCAGCCTCGCCCGCAGCAATCAGCCCCCTGGCGCGGGCAAAGTCGGAATGAGTGAAAGCGTCCACATTCGGCTCAATCAGGACATCGGCCATGGCCTTCTGTCTTGCTAAGTCCTCGACGCCGATAATGTCCATGCTCCGTGAAGCTACGTCCACGAGTGAGATGCCCGTCTCCTGGTTGCGCTTCATCGTCAGCACCGCGATGATGAAATCAGGCCCAAATTCCTTCAGAGGACTCACTGGCAGGTACTGCTGCACCCCGCCGTCCACAAGCTCCATTCCTGCGAGCCGCTCCGGCGCAAACACCCCTGGAATCGCGATACTCGCCCGAATTGCCTGAGAAAGTCGGCCCCTGGACAGCACCTGCAACTTACCGGAAACAAGGTCAACCGCCACCGCACGATAAGGCGTCGGCAGGTTGTCAAAATCAAACCCAGTGTTGTATTCGATTTCGGACAAGAGGTCCATCAGGAGAAACTCAACGTTCTGCAAGGGTACGAGCCCGGACGGCAGGGACGGAAACAGATTCCGGTGCCGGAGCTGAATCACGTAGCGCTGGGCCTGCTGCCGTTCAGGCAGATACCGAGCACCAAACGGCACTCCAGAAGAGAACAATGTACCCCAGTCTGCGTTCACTGCGATGCTTTCGATTTCTGCTGCTGAGTAACCAGCCGCATACACCCCGCCAACCATCGAACCCATGCTGTTCCCAGAAATGCAGGCAACAGGGATTCCCTCTTCCTCGAGCACCTTCAGAACGCCGATGTGAGCAAGCCCCAAGGCTGCGCCACCCGAGAGCGCCAGCCCGATTCTCACCGTTCCCGTATCCGCGGATTGCGTTGCTCCCGCCGAAGTCACCAGCACGACCGCCAGCAGGACGCCGACGTAACGCGTCGTGCATAGTCCGCAGCACGTCCTTTCCACGTCACCATTCTAGGACAATCACTGGCCGGTGTAAACACTAGCTCAAGCGCAAACCGCCGGCTCATGGCACCTGGAAACTGGAACCTGATACTTGAACTTCCTTCCCGTCTTCTGTTCTGACTTCTGCAATTTGCTACTTCGAATCTGATTTCGCTTCCTCCCCTGTATTCTCTATGCTGTATGCTGTATACTATTTGGGATGCCTTGCCGTGCCTGTCCTTTCGAGTGTGGAGTTGACCGCAGCCACAAGCTCGGCGTCTGCCGTGCCCCCGAGGAATTCATCATCTCCCAGGCCCAGTTGCACTTCTGGGAAGAACCGCCGATTTCCGGAACCCGCGGCTCCGGTACCATCTTCTTCACCCACTGCAACCTCTCCTGCCGCTTCTGCCAGAACTATGACATCTCCCAGCTTGGCCACGGACACCAGGTCTCACCTGACCGGTTGCTTGCCATAATGCTTGAGCTCGAACAGCAGGGCGCACACAACATCAACCTTGTCACACCCACGCACTACTCAGAGCAGTTGATTCCAGTGCTCAAACAGGCCCGCAGTAAGCTGAAGATTCCCATTGTCTGGAACTCCAACGGTTACGAGAAAGTGGAAACCCTACTCAGACTGGAGGGTCTTGTTCAGGTTTACCTTCCCGACTTCAAGTACTTCTCGCCCAAGTTGTCAAAGGACTTCTCCTCTGCCCCGAACTACGCCGAGTATGCCGGGCCGGCCATAATGGAAATGAAACGACAAGTCGGCACAAACCGCTACGACGAGTACGGCGTGATAGAGAAAGGCCTCATCATCCGTCACCTTGTCCTTCCGGGCCATACCGACGACAGCAAAGCCATCCTCGAATGGATTGCCGACAACCTCGGCACCCGCACCCACATCAGCCTAATGGCCCAGTACTATCCGACCTACCGTGCTGCAGAACTACCCGGCATGGACCGCCGGCTCTTCCCAGCCGAATACGAAGAAGTCCGTTCCTACCTGCTCAAACTCGGGTTCGAACAAGGCTACTGCCAGGACCTCTCCTCAGCCAAGCGCGACTACACCCCGGAGTTCAAAGGCCGCGGCCTCTAGCCGGCGTCACCGCGACCATTTCGACCATCTGTCATGCCGGACCTTGACATCGCTCCGAAATATGGGAAGTGTCCCTCACGGCCCCCTTCGATGTTGAATTCGCCGAGCATGCGTTACTTGCGCCGTTCTTGTTTGCGATTGCGCGTGCTGGGCTTGCCGCGCTTGCGACTGACAGCTTGGTCCGGTGCACGCCGGCTGTGGGTCGCGTCGCACTTGTATGCCGGCGGCCTTTCGCGGGCCACGACCGCCAGTTCTGGAAACAGGACTTGGTCCCGCCGAGTCAGGAGCTTCGCGAACCCTGCCGCCTCGACGACCGTGTCAGGGATGGGCAGGTTCTCGAGCGCACGTGGCTCGACCTTGAGAGCGCCCGAGCCGTACGATTTCCCCACGAGAGGGAGGTTCTTCAGAGTATCCGGGTGGCGCAGGATGAACCATAGCCTCTCGATAAATGCTGCGTCGTTGCATCGAGGATAGACGCACAGGAAACCTGTGAGGGGTATGATACCCGCCTCGTTTCTTATGAACCGGGCGTTCCGTCGCCCTAGGTACGCAAACAGAAACGGTGGCACTCGCCGTTTCTCCATCTTGTACCACGGTCGCCTGGTAGCTATGAGCGGCTTTCTAGGCAGCCCGGACGATTCACCTTCTTTCAGGTAGTCCTTGACTGGCAGCGGAAAGTCCTGCATCCGACGACCATCGGGCGAGAAAAGCAACGTCGGCCTGCCGGCCCGGGCCAGTTCCGACATGGTCTCATTGGTTACCCGATCGCCTCTGACGTCGCGGGTCCTGCCTAGCGCCGGCACAAGGAAGTCAGCCGGTAATCCTCGGCGCAGCGCTTCGCGTTCGGTGAGAAAGAAGTAGTCGTTTGCCCCTGTGGCTATGCCGCGCACAGCCGTGGCGAAATCACCGAGCGTATGAGAGCAGACGACCATTTGTGTCGGGTCCCGGGAAAGACCACGCTTAATCCCTTCTGTTACGTAACGTCTGCTCATCGTCAGTGTTTCAGAGTTGTGCTCGTTGAAGTCTGATTCAACAAGCCGCCTGAGGTCGTTCGTGCCAGGCACGCGGCACTTCACCCATATGAAGCGTTCTCTTGGTTCGGCATTCTCAATGAGGAACACCACGGGGTTTGTGTCCACTTCCGGGAACGGCGTGGCTTCGGGCGAGAACGTAATCACGCAGTCCAGGCGGTACGTACGGGTGATCCAGCGCCACAGGCTTGGGGCAAACACGCCTTCACACGTATCGGCTGGCATGATGAACGCCAGCCGTCCTCGCTTCGCGAGCAAGGCAAGGGCTTGGATTAGGAAGTAAACGTGCAGCCCTGCTCGGCCGTCCAGCTTGATGCCGCTCACCCGCAGGCTCATGGAACGTAGCCGGTCCTTGAGTTCCGGGGTCAGTCTGTGGTGACGGATGTAGGGCGGGTTGGCGATGATTGAGCTGAACGGCCCTTCGGGCGGGTCGAGAATGAAGTCGCGCTGTTCAAGCCGGCACCGTTCGCCGTCAGCACGCAGGGCGACAGAAGCTTCGGCAACAATGTCAGGGTCAACGTCTATGCCGTAGAATCTCAGGCGGTCGCCCCGGGCCGGAGCCACTCGCCGTACTGCCTCGTAGAATGCCCCAGTCCCGACCGCAGGGTCGAAAACCTTATCGCCTGAAGCACAGACATAAGATGCCATTGCATCTGCCACCCAGCTCGGAGTCCAGAACTGCCCTTTGTTTCTAAGAGCTTCTCGCTGGACCCAGCGACGGGAGCGCTGTCCTGCGGCAATAGCCATCTAGACCGCTAAGGCATCCAACACTCTTATCGCAGCCGGGCTCAACTTCAGTCTGCCCCCTTTGAAGACAACATAGGGCAGGATGTGGCCGTTCTTGTCTTCAAGACACCGCGGTTCCGCTATCGGCTCTTCAACTGCGCGGCCGAGCTCGTAGGCATAGTGGTAGTATATCTTGTAAATGAGCTTCGTCGTTGTTGCACCGCCTGGAGCCTGGAAAACCTGTGTGGTGGGTTGTATCAGGCCGGCTTTGATGAGACGCTCTGCCTCATCAATCGCTATTCCATACGCGCGGTCAAAGAAGACGTGCCACACGTGTATCGGGATTCGATGCTGCTGCTGCCAGTCGACAAGCCGCTTCCGGTCTTCCTCTTTGATGATTACCGTCGGGACGACCGCAGTTTTCTTCAACCCCGGCTTCCCGCCGAGGCGCTTCTGAGGAGAGAGTTCGGTGCCAAAGTCAGGCATACGTTCGGACCGCCACAGACTATTTTCACACTCCACCGCCAACACGGCCCGTTCCAGCAACGGCGCGAGCTCCTGTTCCCTAATGAACGGAAGCCCGGCATTGCCGCCCAGTCTCTTCACGTCTCTCCTTACTCTCTCAGCGTCTGAGTATCTGAAGACAAGCAGGTCCGGGCGCTTGATACTATCGAGACCCGCCTGCGCTAGCCTCTCAAAGTACAACTCGTAGGCGCGCACATCACCCGATGGCGCCGTTCCGCTCGGGCCGTATGGTAACGCGAAGTATCTCCTGGTGTAGTTCACCGCCTCGACAAGTCGGGATTCACTCCACTCTCCTTGTGACCAACGCATCAGGAAGTCGCTCCCGCGCAGCCGCCGAGGGTTCAGCAAGAACTCGGCCCATGGGATATACTCAAACGTACCGAACTCGAAGTCGATGCTCTCAGCCAGGATGCCGAGCAGAGAGTCAAAAGAAATAGAGGTTTTCTTCATCAGCACGACAGTCTACTCCTTATCTCTCGACACGCAACTGCTGCACAGTGCCGGCGACGCCAGACAGGTCCAAGCGCGCTTTACAACCCCTGGGCCTCGAAGTAAGGGTTCGGGACTCGACGCGGAGCTGTTCTTCCTGGTACCCGCCGGACTCGAAGACCTTCCGGTCCCGTTCGAACCGCTCAACCAGAGCTGCGACCGCCTTGGGCGTGCTGACCTTGCTCATCAGACCAGAGGATATTGGCGCGACCGGCTGTGTCAAGCAGCCGACGCACTCCATCGGGGTATCACACGATACGGCTGCCGCCCAGGTTCACCTCCGACGCGTACACGAGACGTGGGGCCTCGGTACTGCGACCTATGGCTCGACGATGGCATTCTAGCCCGCGGCCGAAATCGCGGAAGGGACGACGGCGTCCATCCCGTCTCAGGCGTCAGGGCACACTAGGCCGATATGCTGCGGGCGTTGCGCTCGCACTTCCCGTGAGCCCCACGACCCATCAATGTCGAATACCTGCCTTCGGATGCGGCCAGGCCGCAGGCGGTCCTAGGAAGTCTTCCGATGCGTCAAATATCGTACGAGTTGGAGCAGCAGCATCGAAGGCTATAATCAGACAGACGGCGGGTGGAGACGGTAGATGCAACAGGTTGCTAGGCCAAGATACCCGCGAAGTGACGAACGGCAGGCCAAGCGACGGGTAGAACGCATTGCCGGGCAGTTCGCGAGGCAGTTCGGACCGCAACAGGTGGAACGCTTGGCCAAGCAGCTTGGCAGACAATGAGGAGAACTACGAGCCGAGCGACTGTCCAAGCTATGAGCCAGGCGGCTTGGACCGCAGCTGGTAGGACAACCTATCCCACCGCCTGGCTTGAAATCAGGGAAGCTGCGAGGAAAGCGACTTGGAGGACAATGACCCGAACCGCGGGTGAAACCACGAGGAAAACCATGATGGTGACATCCACCCAAACCGCCTTGCAGACCATCTGCCAGATGACCCCCATGTATGGCATTTCAGAGTCTGTTCGTAGGGCTAACGCACCGATAGGTAAGAACTTACTGGCGGATGACGCTCTCGCCTAGTCGTCTGCGGCGTAAGCCTTAGAAGTTTACGTGAAGGTAAACTTTGCCGCTACCCCAGGGGCAACGCGAGATAGTGCCGTCATTGGACTTGGCGTCGGAGCCTGGGTGCGGCCGAGTGAGATGCACCACGGTCTCCTTCTGCGTAACAAGTACAATCACAGTTTTCTTGGCCCGGTGCCCTGAACTGGTGCTACCTCTTGTTTGCTATCAGACTGCCGGACCGAATCGGTTGGTTCTATTTGACTCGGCTGTGCGGCCCTCTAGAATTCGGCCATGTGCGGCGTGCTTGGACTGTACCTGAACAAGCCGGTTGCCGGCAGTCTGGTTGAAGGACTGGTAGCACTTCAGCACCGGGGCCAGGATTCAGCCGGCATCCTGACCTCTGACCTTACGTTCCACCTGAAGAAAGGTAACGGTACTGTAGCCGCGGTTTTCAACGAGAAAAATCTCGCCCGGCTTACTGGCACGTGCGGAATCGGACATGTGCGCTATCCGACCATCGGCCCGGGCTCGGACGAGGATGCGCAGCCATTCTCAGTGAATCATCCGTTCGGTATCGCGATGGTCCACAACGGCAACGTCACGAACTACTTTGACCTGCGCCGCGACCTGACCTGCCGCGACCGGCGTCAGCTCGCAAGTTTCTCTGACCTCGAGCCAATCCTCAATGTCTTCGCCATGGAGCTGGAGAGAACGGAGCTGTCCCGGTTCAACCCAAACTCGGTATTCCGCGCCGTCAAGGCTGTGTTCCGCCGCGTCAGGGGCTCGTACTCGATTGTCGGCCTGATTCAAGACCAGGGCATGGTGGCTTTTCGCGATCCACGCGGCATCAAGCCACTAGTGTTCGGCCGCCGGGGCCGTGAGTTCTGCTTTGCGTCCGAAAGTGTCGCACTGGACCGGCTTGGTTTCACCTCGTTCCGTGACGTGCTGCCAGGCGAAGCAGTATTCATAGATGCGAAGCACCGGGTCCACTCGCGTCAGCTCAAGCCGGTAACACACCGGCCCTGCATCTTTGAGTACGTGTATTTTGCCCGGCCTGATTCGGTCATGGACGGCATCGAGGTGTACCAGGCAAGGCAGCGCCTGGGCGAGAATCTGGCCAAGGAAGTGATGCGCCGAGGAATCAGGCCAACCGTGGTCATCCCGGTACCGGACACAGCCCGGGCCGCCGCCAACCGACTTGCACCGGCCATTGGTGTGCCGTTGAGCGAGGGACTAATCAAGAACCGATACATCCACCGCACCTTCATCATGCCCGGACAGAAACAGCGCATCTTGTCGGTGAAGCAGAAGCTGAACCCTGTCCGCTCCCAAGTAAAGGGTCAGGACGTACTCCTGGTGGACGACTCCATTGTACGCGGTACCACTTCGAGGGAAATCGTCCAGATGGTACGCGAAGCCGGCGCGCACAGGGTTTATCTTGCCATCACCGCACCACCCTTACGCTATCCTTGCGTGTACGGGATTGACATGATGACACGCGGGGAGTTCATTGCCAAGCGCCGGTCAGAAGAGGGAATCAGACATGCAATCGGTGCTGATGGGCTGGTGTATCAGACCTATGACGGCCTGGTGGATGCGGTAGGTGGCCCGGTCAGCCGACAAGAGTTCTGCACAGCCTGTTTCACTGGCCGATACCCGACCGGCATCACCAGGCGCGACCTCGCCCGAATGGAAGCTGAGCGCAGACGCTGGTCCGGCTGCAAAACGGTTTGACTTGGCTTTGGGCCAAAATAGACTTCTGCTCCGTTGTGATATCATGTCATCTCCACTTTTGCGGTTCCGAGAACTCACGCCCAAGGAGGACAGTCTATGATACTGCCATTTAGCCTCGTGGTACTGCTCGTTACGCTTTCACCGCCCACTGGGGTGACCGCACGAGACGTGCCGAACGACGAAGGCGGCAAGATACTTGTAACCTGGACTCGGTCTTCAGACACGGCAGTGCTTGGCTATCAGGTCCTGCGCCAGGCCCGTGGTTCTGAGAGCTGGGATACACTGGGCTTTGTCGGCCGCCTGGCATCCCGGTTCCGCGATGACCAGGCCGAAAGTCACATCGAGTTTCGCTACAAGGTCCTGGCCCTCAGCGAGTCAGAATCAGCAGAGTCCGAGCCATCATCCTACGCGGCAAGCTCAGGTCAGTGGTTCAACCTGGACACACTGCCTGCACTAATTGGGTCCCTGGTCCTAGCCGGAATATTCCTTACGTTCATCAATGTGGCGCGTCGGGACCGCAACTTGTTCATCCGCCGCATCGCCGGACTGGACGCGGTCGAGGAAGCCCTTGGCCGCGCCACCGAGATGGGCCGACCGACACTTTACGTACCTGGTCTGTCCTCAATTGCTGATGTGGCCACCATCGCGTCCCTGAACATTCTGAGCGAGGTAGCCAAGAAGACTGCTAAGTTCGGAACGCCGCTCATCGTACCGAATACCGACCCGATTGTATATACCGTAGCCCGCGAGGTGGTAAAAGAAGCCTACACTTCAGTCGGTCGTCCTGATGCATTTCATCAGGATATTGTCTTCTACGTGACCGACCAGCAGTTTGCCTTTGCCGCGGCCGTGGACGGCATCATGACACGCGAGAAGCCGGCCACGAATTTTCTTATCGGCATGTTCTGGGCCGAGTCGCTGATTTTGGCCGAGACCGGTGCCGCGACCGGCGCGATTCAGATTGCCGGCACCGACGCCATCGCCCAACTGCCTTTCTTCATCACCGCCTGCGACTACACGCTCATTGGTGAGGAACTTTACGCCGCCTCGGCCTACCTTTCCCGCGAGCCTATGCTGGTCGGCGCAATGAAGGGCCAGGACTATTCCAAGGCGCTCATCACCATCCTGATAGTCATCGGCTCATTCATCGCCCTGGTTACGGGCTTTGATGTCGCCGGTCTGCTTTAGAGGAGGAAACTCATGCAACGACGATTACCACTGATTCTCGTGCTGATAACCGGCATCTTCGGCGCCATCGCCTTCTTCGTGCCGCATGCCACGGTGCAGGCCGTGGACGCCACGATGCGCAACGACGTGCTTCGCATCATCGCCGCATTCAGCCTTGTGCTCGGTGTCGGTTCGATCCTCCAGCACCACTTTCTGAAAATCCGGCGCCGGGCTGCTCACTGGCAGTACTCGTGGATAACGGTCTGTGCTCTGTTTGTTAGTGCTATTATCGGGTTGTTCGGCGGTATTGACCCGAACCGACCCGGTATCCTACCCACCCACATCGGCTCATTTTCGTTCCACATGCAGACTATCTACTCTAACATGATGGTGCCGCTTGCAGCCACGATGTTCTCACTCCTGGCGTTCTTCATGTCCTCGGCTGCTTACCGGGCGTTCCGGGCCCGCAACGTCGAGGCGACCATGCTCTTAGCCGCAGCGTTCATCCTGATGCTTGGCGCCGTACCGCTTGGTCGAATGATTCACAAAGACCTTCCCGCTTTCGCCGAATGGATTCTCGCCGTGCCCAACACCGCGTCCAAACGTGGCATCCTGTTCGGAGTCGAACTCGGCATCTTTGCAACTTCGCTCAAAATAATCCTCGGTATTGAACGCGGCTGGCTCGGTGGAGGAGGTGGCAAATGATGCCGCAGAAACCAACCGCGCGCCCGAATCTGTTAGTCCGGTTGCAAACGATAGACCGACGTTGGATATACCTGGTGGTGTTTGTCGTTGTGCTGATCCCACTCCTCGTTCCGTTCAAGATCAGACCCAGAGCCATGACGCCGGTCGAGCGGCTGTTCAACTACATTGACACCATGCCCGAGGATAAAGCACTGGTCATCTCAGTAGATTTCACGCCGGACACCCGGGCTGAACTTCAGCCAATGGTTGTCGCGATGCTGCGCCACGCGTTTGCCACCAAGCACAAGGTCGGCGTACTTGCGATGCAGGTGTATGGCCTGGGCTTGGGCGAAGAGGCAATCCGCCAAGTCACCGCCGAATTCAACCAGCACGCCCTAACCCACGAAGACTCGGTGATCAACGGCGAGGACTACGTATTCTGGGGTTGGTCCACTCCGCTTCTGACGGTCATGTTAGGTATGGGCGAACGTATCACCAAGGTATTTCCGGTGGACTACTATGGCAGCCGTACCGACGACCTACCGATATCTGCAGAAATCCGCAACTACGACGACATTGGTGTACTCGTATCCGTGGCTGCTTCGGCTCTGCCACGCTCCTGGATCAACTATGCCCAGGTTCAGTTTGGCGTCCGCCTGGGATGCGGCATAACCGCGGTCTCGGCCGCCGACTTCTATCCCTACGTCAACTCTGGACAGTTCATCGGCATGCTCGCCGGCATGAAAGGCGCGGCAGAATACGAGGAACTTGTCGCCAACCGGATGGAAAAGAATGGCATGGACTGGACCCTACGTAACCGCGGCACCGAGGCAATGTCCTCCCAGACCGCGGCCCACCTTGCGATAATGGCCTTCATCGTCATCGGCAACGTTGCCTACTTTGCCAGCAAGAGGAGGAAATCGTGAACATCTCCACCGACCCCTGGGTCTGGATTGCCGCCATCCTCACGCTTGCCATCTTCTCCTTCCTCTACCGCGAAAACCCGTTCTACCGTATTGCCGAACACCTCTACGTCGGTCTGGCCAACGGCTACGCCATTACCTTCTACTGGCACCGCATCCTCGTACCATCACTCTTCGACCCGGTCAGTCGCAGTCCACATTTCTGGACTAAGCTCTACCTCATCGCCATCGCCATTATCGGCGCGCTCTACTTCACCCGGTTCATCCCGAAGGTATCCTGGCTCGTTCGCATCCCGATTGCCATCGTGCTCGGTTATAGCTCAGGTGCAACGATACCCCGCGCGGTTGACGCCGAAATCATCCAGCAACTCCGCGCCACCATCATTACCCGCGCTCACTTCGCGCACTGGGACACCGCGGCCTGGGCGATTCTCATCTTCGTCGGAGTGATTGCCACGGTGAGCTACTTCTTCTTCTCGGCGGAACGTAGGGGTGCACTGAAACCAATAAGCTATCTGGGTATTATCTTCATCATGGTCGGCTTTGGAGCGTCCTTCGGCTACACGGTAATGGCCCGGATTTCGCTCTTCATCGGCCGGCTGCAGTTCTTGCTTGGAGACTGGCTCGGGCTAATCAAGTAACCGTCGTCAGTACTCCGCATTGTCTATCTGCGCCTTCTGCAGGGCGCCAGAATAGTCAATGTAAACCGTCTTCGGCTCGGAGAATATGTCGTACGCGGTCCAGCCGCCTTCGCGGTGGCCGTTGCCCGTGTCCTTGACTCCGCCGAACGGCATGTGACACTCGGCCCCGATAGTTGGCGCGTTCACGTAGGTAATCCCGGCTTCAATCAACTCTATGGCCTTCATCGCCAGATTCACATTCCGGGTGTAGATCGATGACGACAGGCCGTACGGCGTATTGTTGAGCACGCGCACCGCCTCATCGAAATCCTTGACTTTGATGACTGAGAGCACCGGCCCGAATATTTCCTCTCGGGCAATTCTCATCTCGGGCATCACATCCGCAAACACGGTGGGCTTGTAGAAGAACCCATTGTCATATGCCCCGCCCTTCAGGGGTTCACCGCCGCACACAAGCTTCGCTCCCTCCTTCTTGCCGATCTCGACATACGAATGCACGGTCTGACGCTGCACCTCGCTCACGCACGGCCCCATCTCAACCGTCTCGTCCAACCCATTACCAACCTTGAGCTTCGACGCGCGGTCCACAACCATCTCAAGCATCTGGTCGTACACACCGGCCTGCACAATAAGCCGGGAAGTAGCAGTACAGCGTTGCCCTGTGGTGCCGAACGCACCCCAGAGCACACCCTGAAGTGCAAGGTCAAGGTCTGCGTCGTCCAGCACAATTTGCGCATTCTTGCCTCCAAGCTCAAGCGAACACCGCTTCAGCGTTCTGCCGCACGCCTCTGCGATGCGCCGGCCAACCTCAGACGAACCGGTGAACGACACCCCGCACACTTCAGGATGATTGAGCAGCGCCTCGCCGACCGCCGCCCCGGTTCCGTACACGACGTTCACAACCCCCTCGGGCACTCCGGCCTCAGCCAGGCACTCAACGAAGTTATGCACCGAGGCCGGCGTCAGGGTAGCCGGCTTGATCACCGCAGTATTGCCGCAGGTCAGTGCTGGAAACAGCTTCCACGAAGGAATCGCCATTGGAAAATTCCACGGACATATCATCCCCCACACACCCATTGGTTGACGGGTAACAAAAGCCATCTTGTTAGGCAGTTCCGAAGGCGCAACAGTGCCCCACAACCTACGGCTCTCGCCGGCTGCGTAGAGCCCGGTGTCAATCGCCTCTTGCACATCCCCTCGGGTCTCCTTCAGGACCTTGCCCATCTCCCGGGTCATGACCCGGGCAAACTCTTCCTTACGTGCGATCAGCCTCTCAGTTGCCCGGCGCATGATTTCACCGCGCCGTGGAGCTGGCACCTGCCGCCACCTCGGGTAAGCCGCCTTGGCCGCGGCCACAGCGTCGTCCACGTCGGCCCTGTCTGATGCTGGAAACACGCCGACAAGGTCGTCAGTGTCTGCTGGATTCCGATTCTCGTACGTCTTGCCCGAATGGGCCGGCACGTACCTGCCGTTGATAAAGTTACGGTACTCTTTCATCTTGTCTCCTTCATTCTGGTTCACGCAAATCCTAATCCTCTGACTCACACAAGTCAAACACCACACCAAGCTACCAAGTCAAAAAAAGCGATGCCAGGACCATCCAAAATGAAGTACCAAAGCTCTAGCCCAGGTACATGGTGACCCCCTGAGGGCGGCCGCAAAGTCGGCTGGCATTCCGCCAAGAGACTGGCTTGCGTTGCGAGGAAGCGTGAAA
>JBDRUN010000072.1 GCA_039801365.1 candidate division WOR-3 bacterium | reverse complement strand
GATAACAGGCGAGCGGACAAGCTTGTAGTGGTTTGCTGGCGGGTCAGCCAGCCGTCCCAACAAACTGCGCAGCCGCGCATTTTCGACCGCTAGGTCGGCCGCAACCACGGCCAGACGTCGGTTTTCCGTTTCAAGAAGGCGGGAGTGCTTGCAGGCCAGCGTCAAACCGCGGAGTGGGGCAAGCAGCACAGTCTGAATGGGAAGGGACAGCTTATACTTGGCGTGGGTCGGCAGAAGCATCAGAACAATTCCGGTCGCGACTAAGAGCCAAGCGGCCCGGTCCTGCCAGGTTCCGAATGTTCTGCGACGCAAACTACTTGGCCCGGGTGACCAGTTTCTCGTTCAGATGGATGTCCTCTAGTATTCTTCCGGCACCGCGAACGACACTCTCGACCGCATTCTCGGCCACAAAAACCGGCAGGCTGGTTTCTTCTTTGATGAGCAGGTCAAGCCCGCGTAGCAGTGATCCGCCACCGCACATGTGGATGCCGCGGTCAACGATATCTGCGGCAAGCTCGGGCGGGGTCTTTTCCAGTGCGAGCCGAACCGCATCAACAATTAAGGAAACTGGTTCTTCAAGCGACTCGCGCAACTTGGTCGAGGTTATCTTGATGGTCTTCGGGATACCAGAAACAAGGTCCCGACCCTTGACCTCCATTGTTTCCTCGGTACCGGTAGCATAGGCCGACCCGATGGCAATCTTGACGTTCTCCGCAGTCTGTTCGCCGATAATCAGGTTGTAGTTTTTCTTGACGTAGTTCACCACGGCCTCGTCCATTTCGTCACCCGCGGTGCGCGACGATGCGGCTGTCACTACGCCGGAGAGTGCCACGACCGCAATCTCGGTTGTGCCGCCGCCGATGTCAATAATCATATTGCCGGTCGGCGCGTCAACTGGTAGACCTACCCCGATAGCTGCGGCAATCGGTTCCGAGACAAGATAGACTTCACGTGCGCCGGTTGCCTCGACCGAGTCGCGCACCGCGCGTTTCTCAACCTCGGTGATGCCGGACGGCACGCAGACGATAATGCGCGGCCGGACAAACAGCTTGCGTCGTTGCACCATACCGATGAAAGTACGCAGCATCGTTTCGACCATACCGAAATCGGCAATCACGCCGTCCTTCATCGGCCGCACAGCGGTGATGCCAGTTGGTGTGCGACCAAGCATGCGTTTCGCCTCAGTGCCGACCGCGACAACTTCGTGGGTGTTTTCATCAACGGCGACGATCGACGGTTCGCGCAGTTCGATACCACGGCCCTTGACGTAAATCAGCGTGGAAGACGTACCAAGGTCAATGGCTACGTCGTTAGTGAAACGTTCGGCGATACTGCGTAGGAAACCGGGTAGAGGCACGGCCAAAGACTATTGCAAACCTCGCTTCTGTCAAGAACAGGATGGTCCAGTCCGGATCCGTCAGCCAGTGGACGGCCAGAGTGCAAGAGCACAGAAAAGCGCCCAAGAGGGCGCCTTTCTGTGCTGATGTGCGACCTCAGTTTGTCAAAGTCAGTTTGGTGGTCAAAGAATGCCGGTCAAGTACGTACCGACAAAGATATACACCGGCCGGTACTTTCTGCCCGGCATCGTCCGCGCCGTCCCAGACTGCGCTGTAGCGTCCCACAGCCCGGCGGCCAGAGACGAGGCTCCGGATCGGCTTTCCAGTGATGTCAAAAATGTCAATAGCCGCTTTGCCGGTACTCGGTACGAAGTACTGTATGGTTGTGCCGAGGCTGAACGGATTCGGTCTGGGACACGCAGTGAATCGGAAGGGTTCTGCCTTGGGTCCGGACTGGATGCCGCCTGCGTACGGATTCGGCCACTTGTGCACCACCGCCGGGTTGTTGGTAACCGGCCCCTCGGGATAGATGGAGAAACCAGCATGCTGGTCAATGATGTAGCATACCATCACTGTGTCCTCAATGTAGTCGAGGATGCAGGGGAAACGGTTAGTGGCAGTACTCGGCTGGGTGAGTTTTGTCGGTTCGGTCCAGGTTTGACCGTTGTCCGTCGAGCTAGACCAGAAGATATCGGCGCGCAGCCTCTCTGGCGGACCCGGTTCAACGTTCGCCGAATCGAATTGCTCCCACGCGACAAACAGGTTGCCATACTGGTCCTCGCCCAGAGAAGGCCGGCACGCGTAGATTGCATTGTAGCCGAGAGCAGCACCGAGATTGGCCGGATCACAGCCTGCGGTTGTGATGTGAGACCAGTTTGGGGTGTTGTCTGGGCACCAGTGCCACAGTTGGGCCGGGATAACGTAACCGGTACCACCGACAACCGGCATTACGTTCGCAACAACATGCATCCGGTCGTTTCGGTCAAACATCGGGAATATTGACGTGATGTGATACGAAGTAGTAGTGTCACCACCATAGGCCGGAGGCCACGGTATGTCAGTCGGTGGCTCCCACGTGGTACCACCGTCGTTCGACAGCCGGTAGAACCCGGGATAGGGGAGAGCTTCGGTATTAACCCACGTGATGACGACCTTCTGTGAGCCTGATACTTTGGAAGTTGCAATCTGATGGGTCGGGAAGTACGGGTGAGGCTGGGGTGGCGGTACTTCCAGTGGCGAGTCCCAATTGGTGTAGTCGGTCGAGCGGGTCCAGTAGAGCAGGTCTGATGTCGCATAGTCAATCATCGCTAACTGATAGTATTCCTGGTGACCAACCGATACCCAGGGCCACTCGTAGTTGTCAATTGCGGGTTCACCGGGAAGATACTCGAAGATGCCCGCGCCTGGCGCCATGTCGCGGGCCAGAACCGGAGCCAGTGTGCTCGTCGAGTGGTGTGCAGAAATCACCGCAACCCCATCGCTTGGTCTCGCGTCGAGCGAGCCGTACCCGGTGCGGTAGGTGAAAGTATTGACGCCGGATTGCATGAAATCCGGGTCAATCCAGTTCCAGCTGCGGTTGTTATAGTCGTAGAAGTTGTACCGCATGTTACGGTCAGGGAAGGTTGTGCCCGAGGTCGAAGCCGAATACATGAACAGAGCATGAATACCGTAGCCAGGGGAGTTAACCAGCATCCGGATAGCTGGGCCGTTCGCCCACCAGTCATAGGTCGAGCCGCCGATGGTATCAACTGTGCCCACGACCGGTCGGTGGTCACCGACAGGGCTTACCGTTTCGGCTGGGTTCATCAGGGCGGGGCCGGTTACGACCGGGGTTTCTTCTGGAAGAGCGGTGAGGGGCTGGTCCGGGGCGGCCAAGGCCAGCAGTGAGAGTGCAAGGACGAGGACGACTGCTTTGTACATGCGCTTCCTCCTTTGTTGTGTCTGTACTGCAGATAATTACATTCTATGTCGAGCCCGGTACAAGTCAATGTGGGGAAGAGTGTCGTGCCTGACCGGTCCTGGGGTTTGAGTTCGGACCCTGGTTGTTGTAGGCCCGGTGTAGTCTGCTTGACTTACAATTGAGCAGGTCTATAATCGACCGTGTGCCCCTGTAGCTCAGATGGATAGAGCGACGGTTTCCTAAACCGTAGGCCGAGCGTTCGAATCGCTCCAGGGGTAGAATCAGAGAATGGACGATCAGGACCTAACAACTGACATAAGGTAAGAGATGAGGTTCAAGGGAAAACACAGAGTTACCAAGCAGGACCTGAAGGAGGACAAGTTCCAGGTCTTTGTCGAAAAGGTGACAGCGGCGTACTATCGTGATCGCCAGCGGTTCTGGGTGGTTGCGGGTGTAGTGGTCGTGGTGATTGTTGGTGCGATCGTTATGCTCCAGAATCGTGGCAAGGGTGATAATTCTGAGGCGCAGCTGCGGTTCACGGAAGCGCTTGGTATCTACAGCCAGAATCAGCTTCAGGAAGCCGAGGAAGCTTTCAAGTCCGTGGCAAGTCGGTTCAGCCGAGACTACGTCGGCGTCAAAGCGCACTATTATCTCGGCCAGATCTACTTTGAGTCCCAACAGTATGAGGAAGCGAAGCGGGAGTTTGAACAGTTTCTTGCCAAGTCTAGGGACAATCCGGTACTGAGTCCGGCGGCACTTGCTGGCATCGCGGACTGCGAATCCGAACTCGGTAACCCCTTGAAGGCGGCCGAACGGTACGAATCAGTGTATCGCCGGTATCCGAAGTCGCCCTTGGCACTGGAGGCAGCTATGGCGGCAGGTCGATCATTCGTCAGTGGGGGTGCTTTGGACCGGGCCGAGAAGCTATATCAGGAACTCCTAAAGAAAGAGCCACCAGGTGAACAGTCCGAGAATCTCAAAGTCGAGCTGTCGTACCTAAAGACCCTCAGGGAGAAGTTCTAAACTACATTTGGTTCACACAACATGATGCTGGGTTCGGCGCTCAGACTTTGGTCGGCCAGTGCATGGTTCGCGGCTGTGGTGTTTTGCGGCTGCGGTTCCGGATCGAGTTCGGCATGGGACTGGAGTTCGGAGCTTAGGCGACCGGACGGGACGAATCTGGAGTTTCCATCCCGGCCTGACAAGCCAGTTCTACTACTATTCTTTGCCTCGTGGGCTTCGCCGTGTGTGCCGATGCTTGATGCGTTGTCATTGTTTGGTGGTCGAGCAAGAGTAGTGGCTGTCTCATGCGACACGGAACCCGCAAAGCTATTGAACCGGGACCGAGTTGAAGTTGCAGTTAGTCCAGGCATGAGTGTCGCTCGTCGGTTCGGCGTCACGGTGCTACCAACTGTGGTGCTTCTCGACCGGCTCGGTCAACAGGTCGGGCGGTTTGAGGGTTACAGTCCGTCGGTATGCAGTGTACTTGGCGTCAGACTCGATTCCCTAAATGCTTCTCCTTAGTTTCAGCGGTTCTTGACAGACCCGGTCTTGTATCTACAATCCGTCATGGAAGCGATTCCAACCACCGGCGCACAGCGCTGCCAGCAGATCGACGCAAGCCAGGAAGTTCCGAGTGACCTGAGAGCAGAGTTTGAAACGGGGCTAGCGGACAGGGTGTCTGGTATCAAACATCCAAGACACCGTTCCACCTGAGGTTCAGTCAGTCATGGTCGGAGGTTGTGCTGATTCTGGATGGAGGCAAGCATGAGCATCAAGGAGGCGCTGACATTCGATGATGTGCTGCTTGTGCCGCAGAAGTCCCGCGTTCTGCCGGCCGAGATTGACATCAGTACACGTTTTACGCAGGGCATTGTTCTGCGGCTTCCGTTTGTAAGTGCGGCGATGGATACTGTGACCGAGACCGAGATGGCGATTGCCATGGCTCGTCAGGGAGGGATAGGAGTAATTCACAAGAATATGCCGGTTGAACGTCAGGCTGAGATGGTTGCCAGGGTCAAGCGGGTAGAGTCAAGCATGGTTGCGGACCCTATCGCCATCGAGCCGGACCGGACGATTGCCGAGGCGAAGGACCTGATGCAGCAGCATGGTATCTCCGGACTGCCGGTTGTGGCTCCGGGTGGTCGCCTGGTCGGCATCCTGACACGGCGCGACCTGTTGTTTGAGGATGACCCCAGACGCAGAGTGGGGCAGGTGATGACCAAGGAGGGACTTGTCACCGCACCCGTTGGTACCAGTCTGGAAGAGGCGCGCAGAATCCTGCGCCGACACCGGATTGAGAAACTGCCGATTGTTGACCGTCGAGGCAGGCTACGCGGGCTGATTACAACCAAGGACATAATCAAACGCGTCGAGTATCCCAATGCAACCGTGGACGACCGACGTCGGCTCAGGGTTGCCGCGGCGGTCGGCGCAGGACAGGATGCGCTTGCACGGGCCGATGCCCTCGTACGGGCCGAGGTTGACGCAGTCGTGATAGACACCGCACACGGCCATTCGACGCGCGTACTAGCAACCGCACGCCGGCTTAGGCGCAAGTACCCAGGTCTTGAACTGGTAGTCGGTAACGTCGCAACGGCTGATGGTGCGCTTGCATGTGTTCGGGCCGGCGCAACTGGGGTCAAGGTTGGCATCGGGCCAGGTTCGACCTGCACCACCCGCGTCATTGCCGGTGCGGGCGTGCCGCAGTTCACGGCGATTCTTGACTGCTGCCGGGTGCTCAGTCGGCGCGGGGTACCGGTAATTGCCGATGGCGGGATTCGCTTCTCGGGCGATGTGGCGAAGGCACTGGCCGGTGGCGCAAGCACGGTCATGATGGGCAATCTGCTTGCTGGTACGGACGAAAGCCCAGGAGAGCAGGTTCTGCTCGAAGGCCGGCGCTATAAGGTATACCGGGGCATGGGTTCGCTAGATGCGATGAAGGAGGGCTCGGCCGACCGCTACTTTCAGGAAGGGGCGAAGAAGCTTGTCCCTGAAGGCATCGTTGGCCGGGTACCTTACCGCGGCAGTGTGCGGGAAGTTCTGTTTCAGCTTGAAGGCGGACTCCGGGCGAGCATGGGACTGTGCGGCTGTCGGACCCTAGGTGAGTTCCGACGTGAGGCGAGGTTCATCCGGGTGACTGGCGCCGGTCTGAGAGAGAGCCATCCCCACAGCTTGGTCATTACCAAGGAGGCTCCGAACTATGAAGCTCCGGACCAGTTGGAGCGATAGGGCTGACAAAGTAGACAAAGTAGGTATAGGGTCAAACAAACCGCTTGACGTCAAACAGTTCTTGTGCAAAAATCTAATAAAACAAAAGGAGGACGCAGCAGCACATACTGTTCTGTGACTCAGTCTGCTCCAACTAGGCCGCTGGCGCCCGCGATTCTGGGTACGGCTAACTCTTTTGCGCTGTGCGCCACGTCATCGAAGGTAATCTGGGCGCAGGGTAGCGCCCTTCATTGCGGAGTTGAAGTATCGGGCGAACGCGGTTGCCACCAGAGCCGAGTGAGGCTTGATACGGTGTCAAGACCGTAACAGGAACCCTGATGGCAAGAATTATTGACGGCAAGGCAATAGCAGTCCAAGTGAGTGCCGAACTTGCAGTGCGAATCAGGCGGCTGCGCGACCAGGGGATCGTACCGAAATTGGGCATTATCTTAACTGGTGGGTTCGTGCCATCTCAGACTTATGTCAGGAACAAGGAGAGAGCATGCGCCAAGGTTGGTATCGAAGTCGAGACCAGCCGGTTCGGAGAGGACGTTTCCTTCGATGTGTTGCGCAGGCAGGTAGAGAAGTGGAATCAGGACCCGGTGCTGGACGGCATGATTGTTCAGTTGCCGTTGCCCCGTGGTCTCGACGATGCGGCCTTGCTCGAATACGTTGACCCGACAAAGGACGCTGATGGTCTGACGTCGACGAGTCTTGGCCGACTGGTGTCCGGCAAGCCACTGTTCACGCCGGCTACGCCCTCCGGAATCGTCGAGCTACTTGTCCGAAGTGGCATAAGCATACCTGGCAAACGGGTCGTGATTGTCGGCCGAGGCAAGCTTGTTGGTAAGCCGCTGGCCAATATGCTCCTTCTGCGTGGTGCGCAGGCGGATGCGACTGTGACGGTCTGTCACACCAAGACGCACGACCTGGCTGCTTTGTGTCGGAGCGCCGAGATTCTTGTTGTTGCGGCCGGCGTGCCGCAGCTTGTGACTGGCGACATGGTGAGCGAAGGAGTAGTGGTTATTGACGCGGGTACGAATAGTATTGAGGGGAAGCTGGTCGGCGACGTGGACTTTGCAAGTGTCGAACCGAAGGCGTCAGCGATTACTCCGGTGCCGGGCGGAGTCGGGCCGATGACGGTTGCAATGCTGCTTGCTAACGTAGTGCGCGCTGCGGAGGCGCGGAGCAGGACAGATACCAAGGACCGTACTTGAACCTAGGGATTAGTCCGGGCATAGCTCAAGTCGAAACCTTGGGTGCAGTTACTCGTACCCTGGAGCAGGACCGGGTACTGGTCAACCGCTGGCTGGCAAAGTCGTTGTCGTTCGAGCCGAGAGTCCCGCGGCGTCTGGCTGAAGCAATGCGATATGCGGTGCTCGGCCCGGGTAAGCGCATCAGGCCGATTCTCGCGCTGGAGGCTTTCCGGGCAGTACTTGAAAACGGGGTTGAACTGGGCCCCGGACGAATGGTTCAGAAAGCCCGAAGTCGTAAGGAACATTGGGTCGCGCCGTTCTGCTGTGGTATCGAGATGATCCATGCGTTCTCTCTTGTGCATGATGACCTGCCGAGTATGGACAACGACGATTTTCGGCGAGGCCGACCGAGTCTACACCGCCGATTTGACGAAGCGACCGCGATATTGGCCGCGGACGCACTGCTGGCGCGGGCATTCGAGTTGTTCGTCACCGGAACAGCGCCAGCCGACCGTCGGCTGGCGGCTGCCGCCGAACTTGCCCGTGCTATCGGACCTGCAGGGATGGCGGGAGGGCAGATGATGGACGTGGTTTCGTTGCGAGTTCCTGGTATCGGTCCCAGTACTCAAGAGTCACGAAAGATGAGAAGGTCTAGAGCGTACGATCTGATCCACATTGCGTCACTCAAGACGGCGGAGTTCATGGCCGCGTCGCTTGTTGCTGGTGCGATTGTAGCGGGTGCATCTGGTCTTCTTGTGTCTAGGCTCAGACAAGCAGGCCGGGTACTGGGACGGTTGTTTCAGGTGACTGATGACCTCTTGGACGACATAAGGGAATCGGAAAGGGAGCGCCGTAGTGCGCGAATGCTTGCTCTTGCCCTTGCTCGGGAAGCGGAAAGGCGGTTTGACTCGCTGGGCCCGCGTTTTTCGTGGCTTCGGGCGATTACGTGGTTGGTTCTGCACCGAAAGAGATAATGGCCAAGCTGCTGGATAGTGTGAACTCGCCCGAAGACCTTAGGCGGATGTCGGTCGGCGAACTCAAGACTCTGGCCGAGGAAATCCGTGAGTTAATCATCGAAACGACCGCAGAGAACGGTGGCCATGTCGCTCCTAACCTGGGAACAGTCGAACTCACTCTGGCACTACACTACGTATTTGACACGCCCAGGGACAGGATTTTTTGGGACGTCGGGCATCAGTGCTATACGCATAAGATTGTGACTGGTCGCAGGGACCGGTTTGCGACACTCCGACAGTACCGTGGTATCGCTGGATTCCCAAAGCGCGTCGAGAGCGACTATGACGTGCTGGACAGCGGTCACTCCGGCGATTCCATTGGTGCGGCGCTGGGTGCAGCAATCGGCGATCGACTGCGCGGAAGGGCAGGACGCTCGATTGCTGTGGTGGGCGACGGTTCGGTCGTAGCCGGGATGGCGTTCGAGGCACTGAATCAGGCAGGTGAGTTGAAGCAGGACCTTATTGTCGTCCTGAATGATAATGAGATGTCAATTGCCCGAAGCTCTGGTGCGATGGCAGGATACCTGAACAGGATAATTACGGGTCGGATGTACAACCGGATACGTGCTGACGTATGGAATCTCCTTGGTCTCATGCCCGAGAACCTCAGTGGCCGGGCGAGGCTGGCCGCCAGAAAGATCGAAGAAGGTCTCAAGAATCTGGTCGTGCCGAGCCTCCTGTTCGAGGAACTTGGTTTTCGTTACATCGGGCCGGTTGACGGTCATGACCTGAGTGAACTGATGCGTACGTTCCGGCGGGTGCGAGAGCTGCACGGGCCGGTTCTGGTTCATGTAGTGACGAGGAAGGGCCTTGGGTACGGACCGGCGATGAAAGACCCGGAGACGTTCCATGGCATTGGGCCCTTTGACCGGCTGAGTGGGAAACCCAAGGGGGCTTCTGGACCGAGTTTCACGAAAACATTCGGGAAAAAGATAGTGGAGTTGGCGGCGCAGGACGAACAGATTGTTGTTATAACCGCGGGCATGTGCCTGGGCACTGGTCTGACGGAATTCCGGGACAAGTTTCCGAACCGTTTTTTCGACGTTGGAATCTGCGAGCAACACGCGGTGACATTCGCTGCCGGACTAGCCATCGGTGGACTCCGGCCGGTAGTGGCAGTCTATTCGACGTTTCTGGCCCGGGCGCTGGACCAGATAATTCAGGACGTGTGCCTTCAGCACCTGCCCGTGGTTTTTGCGGTTGACCGGGCAGGTCTTGTAGGTGAGGACGGGCCAACTCATCACGGAATGTTTGACCTGTGCTATCTTGGCATGCTTCCTGATACCGTTGTTATGGCTCCGAGCGACGAATCAGAGCTCGAGGCAATGCTCGATTTTGCGGTGAGCTACCGTAGTGGACCGGTCGCGGTGCGCTACCCAAGAGGCGGATCAGGACTGCCTGAACCGGTGTCTATGGTTCACAGTCCCGTCGAACTGGGCAGGAGTCAGCTTGTGAGACAGGGGTTGGATGGATGCGTGCTGGCGCTGGGGACGATGCTTGGTCCGGTGTTGGCCGCAGCCGAGGTTCTGAGTCGGACAGCCGGGTTGAACCTTGAGGTAGTCAATGCTCGATTCGTCAAACCATTGGACCGGACCCTGATTCTTGATATGGGCCGGAAGCATGACAGGATCGCGACGGTTGAAGAGGGCGTGCTGGCTGGAGGATTTGGTAGCGCGGTTGTAGGGTTACTTGAGGCAGCAGACATGGACACGCGCGTGCGGCGATTCGGACTGCCTGACAGATTCGTGGAACATGGCCCACGGGGCAAGCTGCTGGAACTCGAGGGGTTATCGTCCTCCGGTTTGGCAAGCGCTTTTCGGGAGTTCTTTGCGCCAGAAGTGACGCGGCAACCTGGAGAGAGCGCGCATCTAGGTAACCAATCGGAGATCACCGCTGCCGTGAGAACATCTCTGCGCACTGAAAGCCATTCATGAGCAACCGGGCCGCAAAGCATGAGATGAGAAGTACAGGAGATGCCGATCATTGCTGGCGAGGTGGCTACAGCCAGTTACGGAGAATCAGTCGGCTTGTTATTAGCATATTCTTCGCTGCTCTTGTTACGTTTGCTTCGGCATTCTCGCTGACCGAGAAGGTCGAGACCCGGCCCAGGGTTGACTACACGCTTGGCCTTGTGTTCCTTGAGCAGTGGCGCGGGAACCGTTTCATTGCCATTGAGAAGGTGCTACCGCTTGAAGAGTATCTCGGATATCAGCTCAAGAGGTCAGTACGCGAAGGCTGGAGACGGCGGGCCGGTCAGACCCGCAAGCAGAAGGAGCTTGCGTTCGATGCATCGGGTCTGATTCCTGACATTGAGTTGCCTAAACTGCCGGTATTCGGTGAAGGCTCACGGATTGACATCTCCGGTCAGGACCGGATTACTCTGGGCGGCCGACAGACAGTAGTCGAGGGGGTCATCAAGACTCCGGGCTCGCAGCGGCTGCTACCCGAGCTCAAGATGGAACAGCAACTCGCGGTACGGCTCAACGGCACGGTCGGAGACCGGACCAAGGTCAGCATTGACCACGACTCTGAGCGTCAGGAGGCAAAGAACAAGATCAAGCTCGAGTACAAGGGGACTGAGGACGACGTAGTCCAGTCGGTCGAGCTGGGTGATACGAGACTGGCGATTCCGGGCACGGCTTACACTGGCGATTTGCCAGCACACAAGGGGCTGTTCGGGGTTTCAGCCCAAGGCAAGCTTGGTGGGGTTGACCTGTATGCAATTGCTTCGCGCGAGGAGTCCCAAGCCCAGTCACAGAGTTTTACCGGTAAGCGTCAGGTCTCGCTCGATACCATCTTCGGCCGGGAATACGTTCCGCAGCGGTTCTACCATGTTGATGTACCAGGTCGGCTCCTAAACCTGCGTGTGTACGTGGACGACAACAATCCGTCAAATAATCAGTCCGCGCTCCGGGCCATCGCTACAGTGTTCCCGGATCATCCCGAGTCAATGCCGGCCAACTGGAGCTGGGACCGGGATGGAGGCGACTTTGACCTGAAATCCATCGGCACAGACTACGTGATTCATCCGGGAAATCTGCTTGAGTTTTCGCAGCCCTTGGGGCCGCAGGACGTTGTCGGCCTGGTCATCTTTAGCGATGAGGATACCATCGGCGGTTCGTTCTACCGCGACTCGTTGGTGCTTTCGCTCCTTAAGCCGGAGCGACCCGATTCGCTCTCTATGACCTGGGACTACGAGATGAGAAATGTGTATGCCCTTCCCCGGACCGAGGTGCAATTGGCGAGCGTGCGGCTATACCGGGATAACCCGGAGGGAGAGGACACCGAGTATGAGACTGCGGGACCAAACAACGGTCGACGGTTCTTGGAGTTTCTTGGTCTTGATCCGAACGGTGACGGCCGTCTAGAGTACCCGGAGTTTGATTCTAAGACCGGGTTGATACGCTTCCCTTTGGTCAGACCATTTGCCTCAGACGGACTCTCAGTTCGAGACTCGGTTCTTTACCGCAAGAGCATCCTCGGCCCGGAAGAAGGCAGGAAATACTACCTTGTGGTGCAGTATTCGAGTGCGACCGAGTCCTATTATTTGGGCCAGCCGGACATCGAGGAGAACTCGGAGCGGGTCAGGGTGAACGGTGAACTCTGGACCAGGGGGACGGACTATGACATAAACTATTCGACCGGTACGTTGACCTTCCGGCGGCCGCTGCCGCCGGAAGCGGACATCAACGTCACATTTGAGTACCGGCCGTGGTTCTCTCTGTCGCAGAAGTCGCTTGTGGGCACGCGTGCGGAGTGGACTTTTGCACAGAACGGTAAGGTCGGAACGAGCGTATTCTACCGCAGTGAGGGCGTGCCGGAAGATAAGCCGGTTCTTGGCTCGGAATCATTTCGCCGCATGATTGCCGAGACCGATGCGAGCTACAGCGCGAGCTCGGACGAAGTGAGCGCAGTTGTTGACCGGTTGCCTCTTATCCGGGCACAGGCGCCCTCAACCCTCTCGGCGGCGGTCGAGGGTGCAGTATCTCTTCCTGACCCTAACACCAGGGGGGTCGCATATCTCGACGATTTCGAAGGTACGACCATTATCCGAGACGTCGGGAACAATGCAATTCTGTGGTATCACTCCTCGGTGCCAGTGGGCCGCGATTCGTCTGAGTTCTGCCGCGACCCGCTCTACTGGTCCACACCAGCCGAGCGCATCCGTAAGGATAGTGTGTTCGGGCCCAACCTGGGTGACGAAGGAAGCGAGACTCAGGACTTCTTACGCGTTGTGTTCAGACCAGATACCGGGGTCACGACGTCTTGGGCCGGGTTAATGACATGCCCGTCACAGCTTGGGATGAACCTCAAAGATATCGAAAACCTGGAGATGGTGCTAAAGTCCCGCCGCGGCAAAGGCAACATTCACGTCACCGTGGGAATGAGCATTGATGAGGATGCGGCCCGGCGTAACCGGGCTGGCGAGATTGTGGGGCTGAATGGCCTACTGGACACCGAAGATAGGAACGGCAATGGCGTACTGGACGAGGGTATTGAGGACCTGGGGCTGGACACCGTGTTCGGCACGGACAGGGATTGGCATCCAGGCGCAGCGGACGATGGCAATGATGACTATGAACCGACCGAGAATCCGGCTGGCACCGAGGGTAACCACCGACTGGACAGTGAAGATCTGGACCGCAGCGGTTTCTCACGCTACAACCACTACTTTGAGTGTACGATACCCCTGGGTGATGAGCGATATTCAAGCCCTCTGTACCGAGGTTGGCAGCTCTACCGCGTGTCGCTTCGGGACACGGCCGCGTTCAAGGTGGTGGGGGCACCGAAATGGGAGGATATCAGGCTGGTTCGACTCTGGTTTGACGGCTTCGACAGTCCGGATACGATTGACTTCTACTCGGTCCAGTTTGTGGGCAGCCGATGGCGCAATCCGCGTATCGCCAGCCTAGGCGAAGTCCCGGAGCCACCGAGTGGCGACACCAGCACCGCCCGCGTGCCCCAGCGCCAACGACCGGTGCCGGACACGAGCGAGCGGGTCTGGGTGGCGCAGATTTCTCGGAAAACCGATACCAGTTATGTGCCGCCGTACGAACCAAAGAAGGACGCGTTTGGCCGGGTAGAACAGGAGGCGGCGCTGCTGTTCGGATACCGCAACCTTGCGGGCAACCGGGAGGCTATTGTCGAGAAAGCATCGGCTGTGAGGGATGACTACCGTGACTACCGGGAAATGCGACTGTACGTCCACGACGACGGGAACGGGCTTTCCTTTCTTGTACGTCTTGGTGCTGACTCGGTGAACTACTATGAGTACCGTGCGCCAGTCACGGAGGGAGAGTTAGTGCCGGGTCGGGACGGCAAGTGGTACGAGTTCGTCATGCAGCTTGACTCGTTTCCGATATTGAAGCTGATGCGGGACTCCTTGGGACAGCCGGGTGATACTTGGGTACAGGGCCGATACCGGCTTGTTGGTATGCCATCGTTGGCTGACGTCCGCTACGCTGCACTGGGCATTGAGAAGCGGGGAAGAGGTACTGTCAGCGGCGGTATCTGGTTTGACGATATGAGGCTGACCGGGCCGCGCAAGGACCCGGGATACGGATTCCAAGCCCGGGCCAATGCAAGTCTGTCTGACCTTGCAAGTGTCGGTGTGTCGTTCTCTTATTCTGACCCGAATTTCAGACGGTTCAGCGAGGGGGCCGGAGTGAAGACCGGTGGGTTCGGGACAACCCTGAACGCGAACCTGCGCACCAACCTTGACCGATTCCTGCCCTACAATTGGGGCCTCTCAATTCCTCTGAGTTATGCCATTTCGCGGCAGCAGGACATCCCGAAGTTTTCCGCTATCTTTCCGGACATGCGTCTCGACCGCGAACAAGGGGAAGCCAGTTCAGCTAGCGGCCGGAGCGAGGACATCGGGCTGGACAACGTACGCAAGCAGGCGTCACGCAACAAGATTCTGAATTATACGCTGGAGGCGATGGCTTTCTCTTGGCGTCAACGCCGGGCATCGAGCAGTGCGGTCCTTGCTCGCGACTCAAGTTGGAGTCAGTCAATGGCGTGGTCGTACGGTATCAGCCCAAACTGGTCGATCGAGCTCGGCGAGGATTTTGAGCTCTCAC
>JBDRUN010000071.1 GCA_039801365.1 candidate division WOR-3 bacterium | reverse complement strand
GTTCCGAACCCAACCCCTTTCTAGCTGCTTCTCCATACATGACTACTGCCGTGTTAGACTTGGGCGCTGGGTATCAATCACTTGCTGTTTCCCTTTCTTGCTACCACCATCATCCTTGTGGTCAAGGGCGTGACTGGGAAGAACGTACCGTGGCTGTAGAACCAGGACTTCGCGAACCCGGCCTGCCGCAGACAGCGTGCTACCTCCCTTTCTGTGTAGGCCCGTTCCTGGTGTACCTCCTCAAACCGTACCGGTTCACCGCTCGACGCTGGCTGCCCACCATCTTCCGCATCCCGCTGCTGACGCGTGCCCCCACCTAACGCGCGACGTTCCTCCCAAAAGGTCAGATGCAACGTTGAGACCATTGTCCGATCGTCAAACGTATTCTCCCAAACTGATGCGATACCATCTGCATTCCTCGACGTTACCCGGTTGCCCCAGAACTTTGACAGACTGTACACTGTATTCATATCGAATGCGAACAGCCCGGACGGCATCAACGCCCGGTACACGCACTCGAAACAACGTCCAAGTTCCGCTTCAGACAGAAGATAATTGATACTGTCGTACAAACTAATGGCGACATCCACTTGCTCATCAAGACGGAAGTCAGTCATCTCGGCCCGTACTAACTGGATCGGTAGGCCGGTGCACTTCTCGGCGAGCACTGCGAGCATCTCGGCCGAGCGGTCCACCCCAATCACTCGGTATCCCCGTTTGGCCAAGAGTACGGTTGGAATTCCGGTCCCACACGCAAGGTCCAGTACTGTCTTTGGGGCCAGTTCGAACTTCTTGAAAATCCGTTCCACGTAATCCACCCAACCTGGGTAGTCCACGTAGCGTAGCATGAACCGGTCGTAGTATCGGGCGAACGCGGAGAACGGCTTTGCTGACATTCAATTTGACTATAGACTTTCTGTCTTTCTCGGTCAAGCCAAAGCCGAATGTCGCAATGAAGCTTGTGCCCTAATCCGAGTTTCCGGCCTCAGGCCGTAGGACAGCGGCTGTTGGCTTAAGCTATGTTCATAGACGGTTACGCGCTAGCCTTACCTCGAACTCCGGTTGACCAATGAGACCCCGATGCTATCATCAGCGGCAACCGATGACCGCTATCGTTCACGGTCCGAGTCTGCTGACTACCGAGGACATCTGGCTCTTCCGTGAAGGAAAACATTTTCGACTGTACGAGAAGCTCGGAGCGCATATTGTCGGTACCAAGAGCGCAGAAGGTCGCACGCATCACACGCCATGCCTAATGCCGGCAGGAAGTGGTTGCGGTGTACTGTTTGCGGTGTGGGCGCCGAATGCAAAGGCGGTGTCGGTCATTGGTGACTTCAACGATTGGAATCCGGATTCACATCCGCTAGCAGTGCGATGGGACGGTTCTGGCATCTGGGAAGGCTTTGTCTTCTCAGGGAGCTCAGGGCAACAAAGTGAGGACGCAGTGTGCCGAGTACCGGGGACGGCACTCGCTGGTGTGAGATACAAGTTTCGGATAACGACAAGGGATGGACGCCAGTTCGACAAAGCCGATCCGTTCGCGTTCTACTGCGAGACACCGCCCGGCACCGCTTCCCGTTTGTGGAACCTCAACTACGAGTGGCATGACACCGAGTGGCTGAAACACCGGGGCAAGTCAGACTGGCACCATTCGCCGGTTTCAATTTACGAGGTCCACGCCGGTTCTTGGCGCAGAAAGAACGGTCAAAGTTTGACCTGGCGCAACTTGGCAGATGAACTTGTGCCTTATGTCAAGGAACAGGGCTTTACCCACGTGGAATTCCTGCCGGTGATGGAACATCCTTACTACGGCTCGTGGGGTTATCAGACCCTTGGTTACTTCGCTCCGACCGCAAGGTTTGGGGTGCCTCAGGACCTGATGTACTTGATAGACCACCTGCATCAGGCTGGCATTGGCGTCATCCTTGACTGGTCACCCGCACATTTCCCGGACGACGCGCACGGGCTTGCATGGTTTGATGGCACCTGTTTGTATGAGCACGAGGACCCACGGCAGGGGCGGCACCCGGATTGGCACTCACTGATTTTCAACTATGGCCGCAACGAAGTGCGCTCTTTTCTCGTGTCAAGCGCTCTGTTCTGGCTTGACAAGTACCATGCTGATGGTCTGCGGGTGGATGCAGTAGCCTCGATGCTCTATCTAGATTACTCGCGCAAGCCGGGCGAGTGGGTGCCAAACCGGGAAGGCGGCAGAGAGAACCTCGAGGCAATCGAATTCATCAGGACTTTCAACACCATTGGTTATCGGTATCATCCCGGCATCCAGACGTTTGCCGAGGAGTCAACCGCCTGGCCACTAGTTTCGCGGCCGGTTGATAGCGGCGGGCTCGGGTTCGGATTCAAGTGGAATATGGGCTGGATGCACGACACGCTGGATTATCTTTCCCGTGACCCGGTTTATCGCAAGTATCATCACGGTCGTCTTACGTTCTCAATGCTGTATGCCTTTGCTGAAAACTTTGTTCTGCCCTTATCTCATGACGAGGTAGTACACGGCAAGGGTTCGTTGCTGGCGAAGATGCCGGGCGATGAGTGGCAGAAGTTCGCCAACCTGCGACTGCTCCTTGCCTATCAGTATCTGCATCCGGGCAAGAAACTTCTTTTCATGGGAGGTGAGTTTGGGCAACGGCAGGAGTGGAATCACGACGCGGGACTGCAATGGGAGCTGTTTGAACACCAGCCACACCGGGGTGTTGCTCTGCTTGTACGCGACCTGAACCGGTTGTACCGCGTCGAGCCAGCACTGTACCAACTGGACAACGAACCGGACGGCTTTCGCTGGGTTGACTGTCAGGACGCGGCGGCAAGTGTCGTTTCCTTTCTGCGCCGCAGCCAAGGATCCTCGGAGTTGCTTGCTGCCGCCAATTTCACCCCCGTGCCGAGGCACGACTATCGCATCGGTGTGCCGCGGGCCGGAGCATGGCAGGAACTCCTAAACACCGATGCCCGCGAATATGGCGGTTCAGGGTTGGGTAATCTCGGCCGGGTCGAGTCCGAGCCGGTGCCGATGCACGGATTTGCACAATCTGTCAGCCTCACGCTGCCGCCACTGGCGATGGTGGTATTCAAACCCGGACCCGGTGCAGACCGTCGGGTGTGAAGCTCAGTGCGCTATATCTGCATCCACGGCCACTTCTATCAGCCGGCCCGGGAGAACCCGTGGAGCGGCGATGTCGCAAGAGAAGATTCGGCTCTGCCGTATCACGACTGGAACGAGCGGGTCACGGCTGAGTGCTACGCGCCCAATGCTCGGGCGCGACTCATGGGCCCGGGTGCGAGCGTTGTAGCTGAAGTCAATAACTACGAGCGTCTAAGCTTCGATTTTGGTCCGACCTTGCTTGGTTGGATGGAACGCCATGCACCTGATACCTACCGGGCGGTGCTTGCCGCTGACAGGGTAGGCCAGGCTCATTTCTCGGGCCATGGTCAAGCCATCGCGCAGATGTACAACCATACGATTGCGCCGCTTGATTCCGATCGAGACCGGCGCACGCAGGCTGTGTGGGGAATTCGGGATTTTGAGTATCGGTTCGGCCGCAAGCCCGAAGGCATCTGGCTGGCCGAAACCGCGGTTGACTATAAGACTCTAGAAATCCTGGCCGGACTCGGCATCAGATTCACGATTCTTAGTCCGCACCAGGCAAGGGCAGTCCGGTTGCTTGCACACAGTAGGTGGCAGCACGTTGACGCCTCGAGCCTTGATAGCGGTCTGCCATATCTTGTACGGCTCGAGTCCGGCAGTAGTATCTGTGTCTTCTTTTACGATGCGGCGGTTGCGCGCGACGTGGCCTTTGGTGGACTGCTCAAGGACGGTCGCGTGCTTGCCGACCGGCTGGTGGCTGAGTCCCGTACACATGCTTCAGAGCCCCGCCTTTTGCTTGTTGCTACGGACGGCGAAACCTACGGTCACCACCATAAGTTCGGTGAGATGGCGCTTGCCGCGTGTTTTTCCAAGCTTGGTTCATCGGGTGTGCCGCTTACTGTCCCGGCCGAGTTTCTTGATTTCTGCCCGCCCCGACACGAGGTGCTGATTAGTGAGAATACATCCTGGAGCTGTCCGCACGGAGTCGAGCGGTGGCGGAAGGACTGCGGGTGCTCGACCGGTGGACATCCAAACTGGAACCAGGCTTGGCGAGCGCCGCTGCGCGAGGCGATGGAAATGCTCCGCGACCGATTGGCTGAGGTATATGAGTGCGAAGCTGGCCGGTTTTTCTTCGACCCGTGGCAGGCGCGCGATGACTATATCGAAGTTCTGCTTGACCGGTCGCGACTCGAATGTTTCCTGACCAACCACGTCCGCGGCGACGGCTCGCATTTCCCTGCCGTTGGTCTATTGGAGATGCAGCGTTTTATGATGCTCGCACTGTCTTCAGACGGCTGGTTTTTCGACGACCTGTCCGAATTGACGGCAATCCAAGTGATACGGTGTGCGTGCCGGGCAATTGAGCTGTGTCGGCAGTTGTGCGGGCTTGACCTTGAACCCGAGTACTTGCATATTCTCGGCCAGGCCCGAAGCAACATTTCCGAATTTGGTACCGGCGCTGACATCTACCGCCGGTTCGCTACCAGGCCAAGGACATAAAGCGTGAAGCACATGATGTGCTCGGGTATCCTGCTTCCGCTGTTTTCGCTCCCTCCCACCAAACCTCAGGCCAAGGACCACGGTATCGGTGACTTCGGGCCTGCTGCTTACCGTTTTGCCGACTGGCTCGTCTCGGCTGGCCAGCGGTTCTGGCAGGTTCTGCCCTTGAATCCGACCGACCCGTTTCATGGCAATTCACCGTACCACAGCCGTTCGTCGTTTGCCCTGAGCCCACTCTATGTCAGTCCGGAACTGCTTCGGCGCCAAGAATTGGTGCGCCTTGCCGACCTAGCACGGCAGCCCCTGTTCTTGCCGGGCATGGTGGATTATGTCAGGGTCGCGGCCTGGAAGAGAAAGTTGCTCGACAATGCGTGGGCAAGGAGCGTCGCGCACCCTGGTTCATATAGAATGACGGCGTACCGCAGGTTCTGTCGCCGCCATGCGTACTGGCTTGACGACTACGCCCTGTATGAGGTGCTCAAACAGAAGTTCGGTGGCGTGGCCTGGTTCGACTGGCCATCGCATCTGCGCCGACGCAGCCCGGCTGTACTCGGCGAGCTGTCCCGCGCCTTCTCCAAAGAGCTCGACCGAGTCAGATTTGAGCAGTACCTTGTATTCACTCAGTGGCTTGCACTCAAGCGTTACTGCAACCGGCTGGGCATCGCGATCATCGGGGACCTGCCGATATACGTTGACGCCGACTCAAGCGATGTCTGGGCGAACCAACGTCTGTTCGAGCTATACGAACATGGCCGGCCCCGGTTCAGTGCCGGCGTGCCACCGGACTACTTTTCACCGACCGGCCAGTTGTGGGGTAACCCGGTTTATTGCTGGAGTGAGCATCGCCGCACTAGGTTTAGGTGGTGGCTCAGACGAATCAGACACTCACTCCTGCTCTATGACATTGTCCGCCTCGACCACTTTCGCGGACTGGTTGCTTACTGGCGGGTGCCGGCCCGGGTCGCCACTGCCGTACACGGTCGGTGGGTGCGGGCGCCGGCCACCGAACTCCTTTCCGCTGTGAGGAGTATCTTTCCCGCGATGCCATTCGTTGCTGAAAATTTGGGCCACATTACGCCTGCGGTCGAGCGCGTCCGCCGACAGTTCGGTCTACCGGGAATGAAAGTGCTGCTCTTCGGTTTTGGCACAAGACGGAGCCCGCACCTGCCGGCGAAAGTGACGCCCGACACCTTCTACTACACCGGAACCCACGACAACAATACCGTACGCGGCTGGTTTGAGTGTGACGCCAGAGAGATTGAGAGGAAAAACCTCGCCCGATTCCTTGGGCACGAACCAGACGCATCCACGGTCAGCCTCGAGCTTGTGCGCGCCTGCCTTGAGTCCCGCGCTCGCGTCGTGATCATTCCGCTTCAGGATGTGCTCGCTCTTGGCTCCGAGGCCCGGATGAACAGGCCAGCCACGGTATCCGGCAACTGGCAGTGGCGGCTGAGTCCCGGGGGGCCGAGCGATGCGGACGCCCGTACACTGCTACAACTGACCAGAAAGACCGGGCGACACACCTAGTTGACAATTTCCGGGCCGGGCGTATCTTAGCCAGAGTGCCACAGGACGAAACGCTGACTGAGAAAACGCCTGTCGCCGGTTCTACTCTTAACGATGCAAGCGGGAGCAGGTTAGAAGAAGAGCGAGAGCTGGTTGCAACACAGAACGAGCGCCGTTCTGGTTCGGCTATTGCGGTTGCGCCCAAGGCGCTGCCAGTCCCGGACGATGAGCTGGTGCGACGGGTCCAGGCCGGGAACGCCGAGGCCTTCGAGGAGCTGGTGCGACGGTACGAACGCAAGGTGTACAACGTTATCTACCGGCTCATGGGTAACGAGCAAGATGCAAGAGAGACACTGCAAGACACATTTCTTCGTGCTTATCGTTTTATTGGAAAATTCAAGTTTCAGTCGAGTTTCTTTACCTGGCTGTACCGCATCGCCACGAATACAAGTTTGACCAAACTGCGCCAGCGTAAGTCACCGGTAGTTATGTCGCTGGACGAGCCGGTGGGGGAAGATGGCGACCTGCCGCTTGAGATACCGGACTACAAGTACAACCCAGAGCAGATGATGCGGCAGCGGGAGCTGCGCCAAGCATTGAAGGATGCGGTTGATTCCCTGCCACCGGACTACCGTTCGGTGGTCGTGCTGCGCGACCTTGAAGGCCTGAGCAATGAAGAGGTAGGTAAGATACTAAAACTATCGGTGCCAGCGGTGAAGTCGCGGTTGCACCGAGGTCGTCTAGCCCTGCGCGATAAGCTGGCAGACTATTTATAGCGGAGCGACAATGAAGCACAAAGACAAGGAGACTTACTCCTGCCCGGAGTGCGAAGAGCTGTTTGTTCTTGTGAATGAGTATCTGGATGGCGAAGTCACGGTTGAGGCTCGCCAGGAGCTGATGGCGCACGTGACCTCCTGCGCCGATTGTGCCCGGATGCTGTGGAAGATGGAACGACTTATCGTCTGCTGCCGAACCGAGCCGGGCCAGCCCATACCCGAGACGACGCACCGTCAGCTCTGGGAAACCCTGTTGAAGGAACTACGCTCGGATAGAGGCGGGTGAGGCGACGACGCTTCTGGCCATAGGTAGCGCGTTCCACACCCAGCGCTTGGCGTCAGGAAAAGGTGTCCTCCCATGCGTGTTGTTGTGGCGATGAGTGGCGGGGTTGACTCCTCGGTCGCCGCGTTGCTGTTGAAAGAGCAGGGGCATGAGGTGGTCGGAGTGACAATGATGCTTGTGGACTGTGCTGCCGGGCCGAAAGCAAGGGTGCCGTCCTGCTGTGGCCGGCAGGCGGTTCGGGACGCGCAGAAGGTGGCGGTGAAGCTGGGCATTCCCCACTACACGATTGACTTCCGGCAGCAGATGGAGAGCGAGGTAGTTGCTGACTTCTGCCGTGAGTATGCACTTGGCAGGACACCCAACCCGTGTATAAGGTGTAATGAGCGGCTGAAGTTCCGACTGCTATTGGGACGGGCAATCGAACTGGGAGCAGAAAAACTGGCAACAGGACATTACGCCCGCATCCAAGCGGATGAGGGCGACACCTGGCGGCTGTTGCGGGGAAAGGACCCGGCCAAGGACCAGTCGTATTTCCTGTACCGGGTGACGCAGGAGCAGTTGGCGCATCTGGTGATGCCATTAGGCGAGCTCACGAAAAGGGAGGTGAGAGAACTGGCCCACCGGAGCAAACTGCCGGTGGCAGAGAAGCGAGAAAGTCAGGAAGTATGCTTCGTGGCGGGAGAAGACTGGGCCGGTTTTCTGAAGCAGCGCAGCCCGGAGCTCTTCCGGCCGGGCAAAGTCGTGGATACTCAAGGCCGGATACTGGGTGAGCACAAGGGCGTTGCACATTACACGGTGGGACAGCGTAAGGGTCTGGGAATAGCGTTTGGGGAGCGGAGGTACATAGTAGGACTGAGACCGGAAACTAACGAAGTCGTGATTGGCATCTACGAGGAAGCACTGTCTAAAGTGGCTGAGCTGGAGCAGGTGCACTGGATTTCGGGCCGTGAACCATCTGGTAGTATTGAGGTGGCGGCTAAGATACGAAGCCAGCACGAGGGCGGATTCGCGGTTGTTGAGCCCGCGGGAGTGCGTGCAACGATGAGGTTCAGGGAACCACAGTTCGCAGTGACGCCGGGACAGGCCGCGGTGTTCTACCAAGGTGACATGGTGCTGGGTGGGGGAGTGATAAGAGTTAGCGGCTAGGTGATAAGCGAAGAGGAGGAACGATGGTCGCGGTAGTTCTATCAGTAATAGCCGTAATCGTAAGTTCAAACGTGGATTCAGTGATCGTGTACCCGAACCAGGTGTTGGTCGTGCGCACAGCCCGGGTCACTGTTTCCGGAGCAGGGGAACTTGTGTTGACAGGTCTGCCGGGGGCGCTGGATGATAATACAGTCCGCATCAGTGCGCCCGGACTCGTTGTCGGCGAGGTTCAGGTTCGCAAAGGCTACTTGGCCGAGCCGACGCCGGCGGTGAAGAAGCTGGAGCAGAAAGTCAAGGACCTTGAGGACCAGCTAAAGAAGCTCAAGGACGAAGAGGACATTGTCAAGGCCAAGGTGGAATTCCTGAAGTCAATCAAGCTTGGCACGCCGGAGCTCATCGCCAAGGAGCTGCAACAGGGCAGGATATCAGCTCAGTCGTGGCGCGAAGCACTGTCGTTCATGGCCGAGGAGATGGCCAAGGCGATGGCCCGGCAGGTCGGGCTTGGCCGCGAGCAGGAGGAAGTGCAGAAGCAGCTCAATGCGGCACGGCAGGAGTACAACGATGCCCGGGCCGCAGTTGAGAATCGGAAAGAGGTCAGGTTCGACTATGAGGCCGTGCCTGGTACCTACGGCATACGGCTTTCCTATGCGGTGTCGTATGGCGCAAGCTGGGTGCCGTACTACGAGCTTAGAGCCAGGCCGGACCAAGACAAGGTCGGGCTGGCTTACTTCTGCAAGCTCAGTCAGAAGACCGGCGAGGACTGGGACCAGGTAAGAGTTGTACTTTCTACCTCAAGGCCAGAGTTTGGCATAATCGCACCTGAGCCGGAACCGTGGTACCTGTCGTTGGTCGAGGTCCGACGTCTGGGAGCGGAAACGGGCATGATGGCCGAGACGATGCTTGCCCCAGGTGCGGCGATGAAGGCCGAGGCCCAGGAACGTAGCTACGACGAAGTGGCGGCGGTCGGGACCGGCATCTCGCTGCAGTATGTCATACCCGGCCGCGTGAGCCTCAAGTCGGGCGAGGCGCCGAAGAAACTCCTGCTCCGGGAGGCCGGGCTTACGGCCGACTACGGCTACTACTGCTTGCCACGCACCCGGCCACAGGCGTTTCTGCAAGGTCGGATCGTCAACACCACGCCGTTTGTGTTTCTTGCTGGCGAGGCCAGCACCTATGTCGGCGATGAGTACACCGGTTCCAGTTATCTGTCGCCGATCGCGCCGGGCGAGACAACCGAGGTTAGCTTCGGCGTGGATGAGCGGGTGAAGGTGACGCGAGAACTGGTGAAGAGTTTCAAGTCAAGAGGCGGGCTTTTCGCCAAGACCGAGAAGGCCCAGTTCTCCTACAAGACGATGGTCGAGAACTACCTGCCCAAGACCATCAAGATTGAGCTTGTGGAGCAGGTTCCCGTGTCCCAGCAGAGTGAAGTGAAGGTCAACGTGACCAAGGTTGAGCCGAAATTCCTGGCGCAGAATGCGGACAAGGGTACCTACACGTGGAAGCCGGAACTGGAAAGTAAGGGCCGTTTCGTTGTTGACCTTGAGTTCACAGTTGAATACCCGGCCGGCAGGCGCGTGCAGGGGCTTTACTAGGAAGGGAAGAGAGAGAAGAGAGTAGGGAGCAGAGAATGCTGACCAGCAGAAGGGAGGAACAATGGCAGAGATGATAGCCTACTGTGGAATTGACTGCGGAGTATGTCCTGCGCTGATTGCGACCATGAAGAACGATAACGAGCTGCGGAAGAAAACCGCAGCCGAATGGTCCAGGTCGTTCGGGCACGACTTCAAGCCGGAGGAGATCAACTGCACCGGGTGTCTGACTAACGGCGCGCATGTGTACTACTGCGATGCAATGTGTGACATCCGCAAGTGCGCGAAGCGGAAGAAGGTGCCGAACTGCGGATACTGCGCGGCGTACTCCTGCGAGAAGCTCGACGGGTTCCTGAAGAACGTACCGGCTGCCCGGAAGCGCTTGGCGACGGTCAGGGCAGAGAGAAAGTAAAGCGCGAGCGAAAAGCATAACCTGAGAACTGCGTGTCGGTCAGGACCTCGACGTAGAGAGTGATGGGCGGAGCGTCGAGCGTTCTCGTCATCGGTGCCGGGCTTGCGGGCTGCGAGGCAGCACTGCAATGCGTCCGGCACGGAGTGCCGGTACGGCTCTGCGAGATGCGCCCGGAAAAGATGACCGAGGCGCACCAGACCGGGGACGTGGCCGAACTGGTCTGTTCCAATTCCCTGAAGTCAGATGAGCCACAGAACGCACACGGACTCCTCAAGGCCGAACTTCGGATTCTGGGGTCGGCTCTGCTTGAGTGCGCGGAGCGGGCACGAATTCCGGGCGGCAAGGCCCTGGTGGTGGACCGCAAGCGTTTTTCGGCCGAGGTACAGGCAGCGCTTGACCAAGCCGGAGTAGAGGTTGTGCGGGAGGAGGTGACAGCGTTGCCCGAGGCTACCATTCTGAAACCTGAAGGGCGGGACACCTTGCCTTTGGCTCGAAGCGACAGAGACATCATCGTCATCGCCACCGGGCCGCTGACCTCGCAGTCAATGGTTGATGCCTTGACGGCCTTGCTTGGTTCTGAGCAGCTATTTTTCTATGACGCCATTGCGCCGATTGTTGCGGTGGAGTCCTTGGATATGAGCCGCGTATTTGCCGGCTCGCGGCACGGTGCGAGCGAGGATTACCTGAACTGCCCGATGTCAGAAGATGAGTACAACCAGTTCATTGATGCTCTGATTACAGCCGAGCTGCATCCAGTGAGGGCTTGGGATACAGTCCCGGCTCCAGTGGTTACCGGATCGGGGGCACAATCCAAATTGTCGGACAATTCGGTCATGTCCCAGCTTATCTTCTTTGAAGGTTGTCTGCCGATAGAGGAGATGGCGCGCAGGGGCAGGATGGCGCCTGCATTCGGGCCGATGAAGCCGGTCGGGCTTACCGATCCCAGAACAGGCAGACAGCCGTTTGCGGTGGTGCAATTGCGGCGCGAGAATGCTGATGGCACGATGTACAATCTGGTTGGATTCCAGACCAGATTGCGGCACGGCGAACAGGCGCGGGTGTTCCGAATGATTCCGGGTCTGGAGAAGGCCGAGTTTCTGCGCTATGGTTCGATGCACCGGAATACCTATTTGGACGGGCCGAAGGTGTTGCTGCCCACCTTGCAGACGCGATCGAGGCTGGACCTGTTTATTACCGGTCAACTGACCGGGATTGAAGGCTATGTCGAGTCAATCGGCGCCGGGCTGGTCGCGGGCGTCAATGCGGCACGGTTGGCGCAGGGACGGGAGCCGGTCGGGCTGCCGAAAGAGACGATGATGGGAAGTCTGCTACAGTATGTCGCAGGAGAAACGGGACCAAAAGGATGTTCTATGACAGAGGTTGGTGGTATCGCGCCACGCTTTCAGCCGATGAATGCGAACTTCGGGCTTCTGCCGCCGCTCAAGTCCAGAGCTAGAGGCCGCGAGAAGAAACGGCTCTTGGCCGAGCGTGCGCTCGGTGCAGTGCAAAGCTTCGCCGCCCGGATCGGGTTTGACTTTGGGCGCGGCCAGACTTAGCATTTCGAGCGTGAGAATCCGCGTCGGACTTTTCCTGTGCCTATTCGTCGCGCTCACCTCTGCGTCAAGCTGGTTGGTACGCCTGGACCTGCAGCCGGGCCGGAGCGCGACCGATGTCTCACGTGCAGGCGTGCCGGTGTTGTTTGTCGGTTCCGGATACTGCCTGTGCCAAGCGGATAACGGCGTCCTGCAACAGCTTAGGCAGGCGGGTTTCGGGGTAACCGTGCTGGACACAGAGCCAGAAAGCAAGAGCTACGTGTACGTGATGACTGCGGCCGGCTTTGACCGGAAGGCCCTTGAGCCGTTCGGCGCGATATTGACCGAAGACGAGTTGGGCGTTCTCTTGCGCACGACCGAGGACGCCGTCCTCGGTCTGAACACCCTACCGGTCGAACTGTGTGGTATCGGGATGGAGCCCGTGGTGCTCCGGAACGATCGTCGAGTGCCCGAACCCATGCCCGTATTGGACAGCCTGATACGAGAACTCGTGTCACGGGTCAGTGCCGAGACTTCAGAACAGACACTGGTGCGGCTGAGGCAGTTCCGAACCCGGTATTCAACTACTGACTCATGCCGCCGGGCGATAGCCTGGGTGCGGTCGAGATTCGCGGACTACGGGTGCGACAGTACCTGGCTTGATACATTTCGGTCCAACTATGCTCCGAACGTTATCGGCATGAAGCTGGGACGGATGAATCCCAGGCAGTTGTATGTTATCTGCGGTCACGTGGATTGCACCTCGGAGTCGCCGAACACTCTGGCACCCGGGTCCGACGACAACGCATCAGGCGCGAACGCAGTGCTGGAGGCATGCCGGGTATTTCAAGGCATCGAGTTCGAGAGGACGGTACTGTTCATCGGGTTTTCTGGAGAAGAACAGGGTTTGGTTGGTTCGGACAGCTTTGTGCGCCGGAGCCGGGACCGGGGCGATTCCATTGCCTTGGCAATCAACTTCGACATGGTCTCCTACGGTCTAGTGGATTCCTTGCTCATTGTGTACACATCAATGCTGCCCCAGACTGAACAGTTTGCCGAGTTCTTCGTGGCGCAGGCCGATACCTTCACCGACCTGAAGTGCAGGAAATACCTGCTGAATGACCCGGCATCAGACCACTACTCGTTCTGGAAGTACGGATATCTGGCTATCCGTGGCCGATACCGGGACCGGACTCCGATGTACCATACGACTGGTGATACCATCGGTCCATTCCACTACGTCAACTGCGGTACGAACAACATGCCATTACACGTTGAGCTCATTAGAGCGCTTGTAGCCACGGTGGCCAAGCTGGCCGGAGCGCATGTACCTGTGGGAATCGAAGAAGGCTACAAGCCACAGGCCACGAGATACAAGTCCGGCCCAAGCATCGTGCGTGGAGTGCTGAGGATGGTAGGCGGCAGACAGAATACAGGATACAGGGCAGAACTGCTGGACATCGCAGGGCGAAAGATTATGGAGTTGCGCATCGGCCCAAATGACGTGAGCGGGCTGAGTCCAGGCGTGTACTTTGTGAGAGGAAGGCAAGCTCAAGCCGTCCGGAAGGTAGTCGTAACCCGGTAGTTCACAGGTAGAAGCGATGATGCAGAATCACGAACTGCTCGAATGGATGACAAAGCTGCGACGGTGGTCTCACCGTTACCCAGGGCTGGACTTCGACGAGCACGAGACCCAGGAGAAACTACTGGAGGTGCTTCAGTCAGTCGACATCGAGGGTCGCATGATTGCAGGTACGGCCGCGATTGCAAACATCAGGAGCGCAAGGCCGGGGAAGACAATCACCCTGCGCTCAGAGATTGACGCGCTGGTGGCGCTGGTTCTGGGCTTTCTGGCAGGCCCGATTCACTCCAGCAGCAAGACCACAGACGGACAGTATACTGATTCGAGAGAGGAGGAGAAATGCTGAAGGAGTTCAAGGAGTTCGTTCTCCGGGGCAGCGTAATGGATATGGCCGTGGGCATCATCATCGGTGCGGCATTTGGTACCATCGTCAAGTCGCTTGTGGACGACGTTCTGATGCCGCCAATTGGTCTACTTCTAGGCAAGGTTGATTTTTCCAATCTGTACATACTGCTCAAAGAAGGCGCTACACCCGGGCCGTATCCGGCGCTTGCTGATGCCAGAGCCGCGGGCGCAGTGACGATGAACCTCGGTCTTTTCATCAACACCATTATCAGCTTCATCATCATCGCTTTCTGCGTGTTTCTTCTGGTGAAGGGTATGAACCGGCTGCGGCGTCAGCCGGTGCCAGCACCGGCCAACACCAAGGAATGCCCGCACTGCGCGACAGCCATCCCCATCGCGGCCAAGCGCTGTCCGCATTGCACCTCGCAGCTTGGATAGCGTCAGAGACCAGGGCAGACCAGACTGTAACCGTTGGAAAATTACCGCCCCCGGGTATTAGGGGCAAGTGTTTTTTAGTCCGACCGGTTGCGTTCCAGTAATTCGTCGAGAAAAGAATTTCCTCCCTCCTCCAGGTCACGGCCCAGAAGGAAGGTTGCGCTTCTTACCCTTATGCCGCGAGGAGTGGTATCTAGCGGACGCTGGAGTGTGGCAGGATAAACAAGGATGGCCTCCTGACATCCTTTCAGCGCTGCGTATGTGCGAACCTGAGCGAAGTCGCCACTCTCCGGCTGTTCAGAGTACTTGGCCAAGCACTCGGCTAGCCCCTAGCACAAAGCACGATCCTAACGGTCATGAACCGCCGACGTGCTCTCAGGACCACCATGAACCTACATCTCTATCCGGCAAACCGTGCCGCAGACCTCCTGCAAGACAATCCGACGGGCGATTTGCCGACCGGCTTCTGCACTGAACCGTCCAGTAATCCGTCAATCGAACCAACGGATAAACCTGCCATTGTATCGCCATATCGCTCAATAGACGAATAGGCCAGCAGCCAGGTAAGTCAACCCACTGATGTATCGTCAGTTAGTTCCCTGAATAGCCTGTTGATTCACCGGTGGGTTCACTCAAGGGACGAACCGACAGGCGACCCAGGGAGTCGTTGGGGGAGTCGTTCCCCGGTTCGTGGGACGGATGGTAATCCTAGTGCCGACTCCAGCGGTGGGCCATGAGTGCTAAGTCATATATTACTATAGTGTTACGTTACGTATTTTGCGAAGTTCGTCTTGTGTTTCTTCGTATCCTGCGCCGTTTGCATTGCCATTCTGAGCGTGTAGAATCATTTCGGCTGGAGTAGGATCGGCCTT
>JBDRUN010000070.1 GCA_039801365.1 candidate division WOR-3 bacterium | reverse complement strand
CTCAGTGCGCCGCACCTGGTTGCGGCAGTCGTTGCTGGAGCCAAGTACCATGACGGAGTCGAGGTCAAACTAGCATGAGCTATTACTACACCGCCGAATCTATTTCCACAGAATTTGACAAGACCTCAAAAGGAATACTTTCTGCGTTGGCGGTTCTTCGGTACCCTCAGCGCATTATCTGCTCTGACGTTCCGTCTGCTATGCCAGCGGCGAGCGGGCAAGCGCAGGCAGGTCCAGAGGTGACGGGCCAAATCGCTCAAGCCGCTCGATACCGGCCGCAGCGATCATTGCGGCGTTGTCAGCGCAGTAGGCGGGCCGGGGAAAGAGTACTTCAAAGCTATGCTGCCTTCCGGCTTCGATTAACCGCTTGCGCAGAACTTTGTTAGCTGCAACGCCACCCGAGACTCCGACCCGGTCCAGCCCAGTCTGGTCTGCGGCCTGGACAATGCGGTTCACCACAGCAGTTAGCGCAGCTTCCTGAAATGACGCGGCGAGATCGGCCCTAGCCGCGTCCGGATGCTCGCGCAGGTAGTACAATACCGCAGTCTTAAGTCCAGAGAAGCTGAAATCAAGTGACTTGGAATGCTCTGCCGAGTCGACCAGGGGAACTGGAAATCGGATGGAGCACCGGCCACCAGCGGCCAACTCCTCCAGCGCCGCACCGCCCGGATACGGCAAGCCGAGCATCTTTGCCACCTTATCGAACGCCTCACCGCACGCGTCGTCAAGAGTAGAGCCGAGCATCCGGTACGCACACCAATCTTCAGCAACGAGCAGCTCGGTATGGCCGCCGGACAGGACTGCGGCAAGGAAGGGTGGCTTCAGATTCGGGTATTCGAGTCGGACCGCGAACAGGTGGCCTTCGATGTGATTCACGCCAACAACCGTGATACCAAGGCTTTGACTCAGGGCCTTGGCAAAGGGCAGGCCGACCAAGAGCGCACCCAAGAGCCCGGGCGTATTGGTCACTGCAATGCAGGACAATTGGTCAATGGACACGCCTGCGGTTTCAAGCGCGGCAAGTGTCACCGGTACTACAAGCCTTGCGTGCGCGCGGGCTGCGAGTTCCGGTACCACGCCGCCATAGCGTGAGTGAACGTACTGCGATGAGACCACGTTCGATCGAACATCGGTCCGGTCAGCAACCACCGCGGCCGCGGTCTCGTCGCACGATGTCTCGATGCCGAGGCAGAGCGTCACTTCACCGTCACATCGAAGAGCGCCGGTTCACAGCGCACGAGGTGAAAACCGGGCGGAAGTATGATTTCAGCGGCTAAGCGGTGCGTGCCCGGCTCAAGGCCTGCGGTCCTAATGCGGGCAACGATGTCTGAAGGCTTCAGTTTGTCCAGCCAGCTGGACGGACCCGCCACGGCAATCTGGGCCTCAGCTGGTTCGACCCGGATACTGCCGGGTCGGGATATGTCGGTGCGAACCTGAATGTTAAGGAATATCCGCGCGGCCTCCTTCTCCACGAGCACCACAACTGGCAGAGTCTCAGGCTTGGTCGAGAAACCCTCGACCAACGGCGGGAATACATGCAGCCGGACGGTATCGTTTTCGCGGATGGCGCCAAGGTTGAGTGACTCGGTTGTTACCGAAGCGAACAAAGTGATGTCCTCCTCCGGTCCGACAAGCGTAACCTCGGCAGCCGGCGCTATTGACGCTACTGCCAGACCCTTGGGTAGCTGACCTTTGACCGGAACCTGGACTTCTACGGTGCGATGGCCGATCTTGTGTAACTCGAGCTCGATATGGTCCGGGGTAATAGAACGAAGGGCCAGAGTCTTGGGCAGGTCAAGGTCAGCCGGGTCGAGTCTGATGTGTCGCACGCCCGGGTCAGAGTCGGGCACACTCAGCCGGAACTCGGGACTGCGCAACCGCAGGCCGACAATATCCCGGCCCTTGCCCTCGATTGTCACAGTCACACTCCTAGTCTTGAACCCGGTAATAATCTTCGCGCTGGTCTTCTCGCCGATCTCGACCGGAATCGGAAAACTTGTGATGTAGATGCGGTCAAGTGCGGCAACAAACCAGAGAAAGAGTGCGATCAACAAAGCGATTACCTTCTGAGGAATGTCGGCAAAAAGAAACCGCAGCAAAGCCACGCCCAATCTTAGAATGGAGTCGCAGGATGTCAATGCCAGCCGGATGGGGAAGACTGTGGTGCGGAAACGGTGCTTACACGTCCCGCGTATTGCGGCACAACTACGGCCACACCGCTCTGTCCCCTATCGAGTGACGTCGTCCGCAGTTTGCTCAGGACAGCCGAAGCTCTTCGTCGCCTTGCTCCTCAAAATGACGGCCGTGCTGACACTGGGTGATGATTGCACAACTCTCGAGGAAACTGGATGTTGTGCGTGGCGATTGCATATTCCCGTCGTCCGGTGGCAATTATCCTTTTCTGCATTCAATAGTTATGCCGCCTCAACGGCTGCCATGCTTGCTTGACATATCTGATGCTGCTTAACAGAGGAAATGACTCCCCCACTCAGTTGCGGGTCGAGTTGTGCTCCGGCCCTAACCGTCAGTAGCAGCGTGAATTATGGTAAGAATCAGGGCCCGACACGGTATCCGAGAATATTGTCCAGGTGGCGCAAGTGTCGCGGCTTGAGTTGAACAGCCCTAAGGAGCCCAAAGTCATCTCAAGTCCAGCCGCAAGCCGGGCTCTGAACCGCCGTTGCACTATCGGCTGCACGCAAGGTTGCGGGCTTTCCGCGAACAGCAGCTCTTTCCCTGAGGTGGTCTTCCACTCATCCCTTGGGCTCTGCGCGTCCAAGCCCGGTTTCCTGTCGCCGCAGCCAGGACCGGGCTTGACAGAGTGCCGAGCGGTTCTATCCTTGACCCGTGATTTGCGTATACGAAGACGAGGGCTTTCGGCGCCTGTCGCCGCTTGTGGACGTGCGACCGGTGTTCGACCTGCGATGCGGCCGGTTCACGCTGCTGGAAAAGCTACAGCGGCTCTATCCGAATCAGAAGTTCAACCTATGGGTGCGGGACGAGCTGGCCGAACTTACAGCCGAGGTCCATCCCGGTTACCGCGTGAACCAGCCGGTGAAAAAGGGCGGGCTGTTTCTTTCCGGCCGGGCGATTCTCGAGGCGCACATTGAGTCCGAAGGCCGGGAAGCGGTGCTACTATCCGGTGATGATGTCGTCGGTTTCCGTTTCTGTGCAGAGCACGCAGTAAGGATTAGTTCGCTTGAGGGTCTTAAGGCCGCCTTTGCCAAGGAGCAGGTGAAGGCGAAAGTGGTGAAATGGCCGTGGGACATTGTTGAATACAACGCAGAAGAGATTGAGAAAGAGCTGAAAAACCAGCGTCAGAAGTCAGGGGTCAGAAATCAAAGCGGCGTGGTTCTGGTTGGGCCGAGGAACAGGCTCATAATCGCGCCGGGCGCGCGGGTGTGGCCGGGGACGGTCATCAATACCGAAACCGGGTCGGTAATGGTTGACCGTAATGCGCAGGTTCGGCCAGGCAGCTTTATCGAAGGACCGTGTTACATCGGACCGCGCACTGTGATTGACGCTGCGCGGGTCAGGCCGGGATGCAGTTTCGGGCCGCATTGCCGGGTCGGCGGTGAAGTCGAAGCATCTGTCTTCCAGGGATATGCGAATAAGCACCATGACGGGTTCATCGGACATAGCTTTGTCGGCGAGTGGGCAAATCTCGGGGCTTTGACGACGAACTCAGACCTGAAGAATGCGTACCAGCCGGTAAGAGTCTTCTTTGACGGCAAAGCGGTTGATACCGGCCTGTTGAAAGTGGGATGTTTCATCGGCGACCACGCAAAGACTGCAATCGGGACGCTCCTGAATACGGGCGCCCGGGTCGGCACGTTTGCGAACTGGTTTGAGCCCGGGCTCTCGCCAAGGGAAATACCGGCGTTCGCATGGGGTCAAGAACAGCGCTGGAAACTGTCGGACGCGCTTGTCTGCGCTCAGGCAGTGATGGCTCGCAGAGGTATAAGGATGACATCAGCGTACGAACGCGTGCTGAGGAGGTTACACGGACGCTGAGACCCCGACAACCGTATTCTGTCCCGTGCCTACAGACTGAAGCATGACTTTCGACGTCGGCATTGACATCGGCGGCACGAATATCAAGTTGGGTCTTGTTGACCCACGGGGTCGGGTAGTTGCCCGTCGCCGGCTCGCAACGCGGGCCCGACGCGGTCCGCAGCAGGCGATGGAACGAATAGCCGAGACCATCACGAACCTGCGCCGTTTCAACAAACTCCGCTCAATCGGAGTCGGCGTGGCCGGACTTGTGGACCACATTCATGGTATAGTGCGAGTGCCGCCAAACTTGCCCGGCTGGCACGGATTCACAGTCAAGAGCACTCTTGAGGAACTGACCGGACTACCGGTTTCGTGCGGAAACGATGCTAACGCGGTTGCGCTCGGCGAATGGCTGTTCGGTGCGGGCCGGGGCTGCAACAATCTCTTTTGCCTGACACTCGGGACTGGAGTCGGCGGTGGTGCGATTGTCCACGGAAGGCTGCTAGTGGGCGCAAATCACGCGGCCGGTGAATTGGGACACACCGTGATATACGGCGACGGACCGGAATGTCTCTGTGGCGGCCGGGGATGCTTGGAACGGTACGTCGGCGCGCGTTACATCCTGCAGCGGGCGAGGCAACGCCTCCGTGCTCAGGCCAAGCGGGCCGAACACCGTAATCAGATGTCCTTCATCGCCGGGGTCGGTGAAAAACCCAGCATTCTGTTCGACCTGGCATTAGGCCGGCTTTCCAATGTCAACCCGGAGATGATTGGTCGGGCTGCAAGACGCAATGACAAGCTGGCGCTGGAACTTGTACAGGAAACCGGTTTCTATCTCGGGCTCGGGCTTACTAATGTGGTCGCACTCCTTGACCCGGAGCGGATTGTAATCGGCGGCGGTCTCAAAGGAATGGGTCGGCCGCTCCTTGTTGCGGTGAGGCGGACTGTGCTCAGCCGGGCCCAGATATTTTCAGGTCGGAAACTGGAGATTGTCTTTGGCCAGCTTGGCAATGACGCCGGGATTATCGGTGCGAGCCGGCTTGCACGGCATCTGGTTCAACCAAGGTCTTAGGGGCATGAGGAGAACTGGTGATTCGGCCGCCGGGCGTATCGAGCTTGCTCCCTTCGCGTCTGAGACCATAGCCATTTGACCGCCGGCGGTTTTCTAAATCTTTTCTAAGAGAAACTCCCAGACCGTGCGGGGCGCAACGCGCTTTTCCATCACGAAGCTGCCCTCCTGAATGAAGGGCCGGAATTCCTGCGCATAGTAAAGCTGGCGCTGTGCGGTATTCCGACCATACCATGCCAAACCCTGTCTCAAGATACGGCGCAGGGTGTGGTCGTAGCTGCCATCCATAGTGTGAAATCCGTACTTTAGCAGTGTAACAAGCATTGCGACATGTCGGGGATAGGCGACGACTGAGAACGCGCGGTTCTTGCGAGCGAGAGCCAGAACTAGTTCCAGCATGAAGCCGGAGTACTTGCGACCTCGATAGCGTGGCCGCATATAGGCACGGGTCAGTTCCCAGCGGTGCCGGTCCCTGCCTTCGGCATCCTTCCAGTGCGGGTCAATGCGGTCATAGCCCATGTACTCGGCGCCGGTTTCCTTGGAGCCAATATACACTTCCAAAAGATCCTCGTTCGATACGACGTCGTGGTAGCGCCGCAGGGAAAACCAGTGGTCGCCGACCACAAGTTCTGGTGCCGGGGCCGTAATCTTGGCAACCGGCCGGGACCCGATGAAACGATCCAGTTCCTCGTTACTCCGACACGGAACCGCTTCAACGATTTTCGAAATCCAGGTCGCAACGCTCCGACGGTCAGGCACGGCTGAGAAACGGACGGGTGGTCAGCGACTGCTGATGCGCGGCAAACAAGCAACAGGTGACGAAGTCAGGCATTGTCGTCATTGTCATCAGTTGCTTTGCGCCCGCTTGCCGGCTCTTCCCCATTACGGAGTCCAGACTTCATCCCGGACAGCAGCTGTTCAAGCTCGGCCTCGTTGCTGACCATTACCTTGCGTGACTTTGAGCCGACGTACGGCCCGACGACCCCGGCCTCCTCGAGCTGGTCAATGATGCGGCCGGCCCGGGCCCAGCCGACATCCAGCCGACGCTGAAGCATCGAGACCGATGCCTCACGGTGCCGGACCACCAGTCTGGCGGCCTCGGCAAAATATTCATCCAGCTCCCGAGCGTCACGCTGCTGCTTCCGCTCGTGTTCGTCGAGTGCGCCCGACCGCACCTCGGGCAAAGGTTCGTAGTAGTCCCGGCTCAGGAGTTCATCCGCGACCTCTTCTGGTAGAATCGAACAAAGGTCCTGTCGCTTCTTCCGGATGCCGGACTTCTCAGGGTCGTAGAGAATATCCACCACCTCGGCCTGCACCATTGCTTTGGCCTTCTCGACCGGGTCCGGGACCGAGCCCTTCAACAGTTCGCTGAGATAGGCTACGGTCCAGAGATTGACCACCTGCTTCGCGGCCCGGTCTGAGACAAACGCACCGTGCAGGCGAATCGGATCACCCTTGCCCGGCGGCAGAAACAGCATGTCCCCGCGGCCGAGCAGCGATTCAGCGCCGTTCATATCGAGGATGGTGCGTGAATCAGTCTTGGATGCGACCTGAAATGCAATCCGGCACGGGAAATTGGCCTTGATGAGTCCGGTGATGACATCAACCGAAGGCCGCTGAGTTGCAAGGATGAGGTGGATACCAACCGCTCGTGACATCTGGGCAAGTCGGGTAATACGTTCCTCGATTTCGGTCGGGGCACGCAGCATCAGGTCAGCGAGTTCGTCAATGATGATAACGATGTAAGGTTTGCGTTCGAGGCCATCAGCCTCGGCCCGGGCGTTGTATCCGACGATGTCGCGAACCCCAAGTTCAGCAAACTCGCCGTAGCGTACTTCCATTATCTTGATGACCTGGTCAAGTTCACTCACTGCCTTTTTCGGGTCAATGGTCGCCATGTTCAACAGGTGTGGAATCGGGTTATAGACCGGCAGCTCAAGCTGTTTTGGGTCAATGGTCAGGAACCGTACGTCCCGGTGTGAAGAACGATAGATGAGTGAAGTGATGATTGAGTTAATACATACCGACTTACCCGAACCGGTAGTGCCGGCAATCAGAATGTGAGGCATCGTACGCAAGTCCGCGCAGTAGGGTTCACCGGTTATCGTCGTCCCGAGGGCAAAACCTAGGGGTGGCTTTTCCTGCCTGAACGCATCCGAGGTCAGAATGTCGCGCAGATAGACAGTACGGCGCTCCTTGTTCGGGATTTCGATGCCGACCGCACTCTTACCCGGTATCGGCGCAAGGATGCGAATACGTTCGGCTGAGAGCGCCAGCGACAGGTCGTCGGCGAGATTCTCGATACGCTGAATCTTGATGCCCGGAGCGGGCTCGAACTCGAAGCGCGTTATCATCGGTCCAGACACGATGTTCGTCACTCGGCCTTCCACCCCGAACTGGCGCAGCTTATCAAGAAGCTGCTCTGCCTCGCGTGACGCCTCGCGCGGGTCTTTGAACAACTGATCCTCGGGCCCAGGTTGATCAAGCTGTTCGAGAAAAGAAGCTTGAAACCGGCTGATGTCGAAATCAGTCATCACCCAAAGCGGCCTGGGCCGGGGACGCGCCACCGTGTCCCTTGATTCGGGGAGCTCAGGTTCTCTAACCGGTTCCGAACCAGAGGACACGGACTGAGCTGTCTGAGTCGAAACCGGCACCGCCGCAACCTCAGGCTTGAAGCCCGAGGACACCTGAAGCTTTGGCCGGCGCCGAGCGAACAGCGACCTGAACTTCTCCCGCAGTCGGGTGTCGGGCGAAATTTGAGCCGTACCGAAAACACCGACCATGATAACCGCCACGGCAGCAAGCAGGATAATTGTGCCGACCGGACCGACAAGGCTACGCAAGCCGGCGTTGACAAGAAGGCCAACCAGACCGGCAAGGCTGAACCCGTGACCGGTCGCAGTATTCCAGACCGCGTGCGGTGCGAAGTAGGCTATGAACACGTCGAAAAACAGACCGATAAACGCAGCCAACAGTGAACGATACAGATGTTGCCGCCAGTGCCAGCGTACCCAGAGTCCGATGCCGACAAGCACCGCGATGAGCGGCAGACAATAGGCACCAAACCCGAGCACACGCGAAAAATGCGTAGCAAGTTGGAAACCGAGCCAGCCGCCGGCGTTGGTACTGCCCAACGCCGCACCGGTGTGATGTGATACAAGCGCCGCAGCAGAGAAGAAACCGAAGACGATGGTCCCGGCTGAAGCATACCGACGCCAAGGCGGCCGCTTCGCCAGACTGAGAACAGCCGCACCGGCGGCGAGCAGAGGCAGGAGGACACTTGCCCAGCCCAGCACGAAGAAAAGCGCAGTCGCAAGCTGGTGTCCAAGCCAGCCACAGTAGTTCTGCTCGGCCGTGCGCAGACCGGCCAAGTGACAACCGAGACTGACCATGGTGAACAGAATCACAACCGCAACCGCAACGCCAACTATGACCTTGGCACTGCGGCCCGGCTTTCTCGACTTCGTTCTTGCCGCCATTACTAGATGAGTGTCTGGCCGGCAAAGAGCATGCTGAACGTCCGAACAAGTGGCGCCATATACCACCAGAGTACGGAAATCCCGGTCAGTTGTCCAATGAATATCACGCCTAAGAGGATCATGAATCCGTATCGCTCGAGCCGTGCGTACCTAGCCGCAATGTTAGCCGGCAGGAAATAGTAGACCAGACGCGACCCGTCGAGCGGTGGAATTGGTATCAGATTAAAAAAGCAGAGGATGAGATTGAACAGTACGAAGTAGCCCGCAACGAGTGCCAGGAACCCTCCGACATGAAGAAACGCGAACACACGGACCAGTAACCCTGCAACCAGTGCAGTCGCAAGGTTCGCGGCCGGGCCGGCAACTGACGAAAGCGCCATATCACGGGTCGGGTAACGGAAATAGGTCGGATCAATCGGCACCGGCTTGGCCCAGCCGAACCGGAACAGGAAGAAGGCAATGGTACCAATGGGGTCAAGGTGCTTCAGCGGGTTGAGAGTCAGCCGGCCCATGTTCTTCGCGGTAGGGTCGCCGAGCTTCCAAGCGACATAACCGTGGCTGTACTCGTGGATGGTCAGGCCAAACAGAATCGCTGGCGCAGAAAGGATGATACTGCGGACCAGACCCTCGGGGTCAGCCATGTGAAGATTTTGGGCTTGGGGATGGGGCGACAAGAGCCCTTCGCACAAGGGAGCGCGCAAGCCGCGCTTCGTCCGCGTCAGACAGCACGATACCGTCAAGCCGGGCAAAGAGCAACTTGTCAAGAATGCGACGGTATGCTGGTCCAGGTGCAAGCCCAAGCCGACGAAAGTCAGAGCCGGTGGTGACGACCCGCACGCTCTGCAAGCGGTCAAGACACTGGCGTATCATGCGGCCAACTGGGTCAGGCTCAAGCATAGCAAGCAACTCACGCGCGGGCACCGGAAGTTCGCTGATCACACGATAGACCGTGCTCAACCGGCCAGCCCTGAGCAGTCGCGATCGGATACGGCCGGCATCGCGGACTGCAGCCGCCGCCTCACGCTCCTCGCGGGTGATAGGAAAACGGTCGGTCAACGGCAGCCGACTCAGGACAAAGATATACAGCAGTTCCGGCCTGGCATGCTGTCGGCTGAGACGCTGCAGTGCCGAAAGAAAAGAAGGAGGTGAGATAAGAATGGAAGCGAGGCCGAAGCATGATGCCAGCAACCCTTCCCTGAGCACGGCTTCGAATATCGGCACTACCTTGGACTCAGCGCAGATGAGCCTGAGCTCGTACAAGATGCGCTCAGGAGTAAGCAGCGCCGGGTAGCCCTGCCGGACGCAGTCACGAAGCAGGGCAAGAGTACGCGGCTCAATTTCGAAGCCAAGTCTGGCCGCGAACCGGATGGCGCGAAAAGCCCGGGTTGGGTCGTCAATGAAACTGCGCTCATGTAGCACACGCACTGCTCTGTCGGCAATATCGCCCCGCCCACCGAAAGGGTCGAGTAACCGGCCGAAAGCACCCGGCGTAAGCTCCAGTGCCATGGCGTTAACCGTGAAATCGCGGCGGCCAAGGTCTTGCTCGATTCCTGCCGGCTTCACCGTTGGCAGAACGGCCGGCCGGGAGTATGCCTCGGTACGGGTCTGGGTGACGTCAATGTGGTCTAGCAGCCCGGACTGATGCTCGCCGGGCGTAACGGTACCTGTCAGGAAACGAGCATGGTAAACGAAGCGACCACCGAGCTCGCGGGCAAGCGCCTGGCCGAAGCCACGTGCATCAAGCTCGACCGCGATGTCAATATCCGGACTTTCCTGGCCGAGCAGAATATCGCGCACCGGACCGCCGACCAGAAAGGCCCGGGTGCCGCGCGCCTGCGCTAGCGCACCCACACGGTGAAGCAGCTCAGCGCATGCGGTCGGCAGCCGGAGCTTTAGGCAGCGTTTGACGCACGCAGACTTCCCGACGTCTTTCAGGCGGCCGTCGGAAGCAGCTCTCAATATTGTGGAGCTGGGCTTCGGTACGAAACGTCGAGGTCGGCTAGAAGCCAAGATTCTTTGTGGTCTGTTCTTTACCCTCGACGCGAATCTTGCCGAAACGCTCCTCGTACTTCCTGATATTCTCGGCCAGGGCATTGTGGAGCAGTTGTACGTGCTGCGGTGTCATCACAATGCGCGAAAAGACCTTGGCCTTGGGCAACCCGGGCAGAATCCGGGCGAAGTCAATGATGAATTCAGATGGCGAGTGGGCGATGAGTACGAAGTTCGAATATACGCCCTCGGACTCCCGTTCGCCGATTTCTACCTGCACCTGCTGACCCTGGGGTATTTCTCTATTGTTCTGATCCATTGTACTCCTATTGGTCTGATTCTAGAGTGCGCGCCCAGAGTGTCAAGGCATGCGCCCGATTCAATCGCTCAGCGTTCTTGGTGCAGGTTACTTCGACCAATAGTTGGTGTAGCATGGGGTTGATGCTCATTTCGGGTTGCTCTAGGAGGTCTGTTTTTGTATAATATGTCGGTGTTCCGTCTTGGGTAAGAAGGGAGAAAAATGGAGCAGCTTGCAAGTTGGGTGTCTAGCCTATTCAACCAGGAATCCGACGACGACAAGCAGAAGTTCATGTTCAAGAGCTACCGGCCACAAGTCAGCCCTCGGGCCCAACTCACTGGCTGGCTCCTTGCGTGTGTCCTAGCCACGGCTGGCGCGGTGGGGGTACAAGCGGAGGCACGGTCCTTCACTTTCGGTATCGAGCCCGACATAAGCTCACGCTACCTCTGGCGCGGCATGGCGCAGGGCCAAGGCCCGGTATGCCAGACTTCGGCCTGGGTGTCGGCAGCAGACTTCACGTTCACCCCGTGGACCAACATCGTGCTTGGGAACAAGGTGGACCGGTGGCGGTTCAACGAGCTTGACTTATTTTTCGACTGGGCCGGCGAATGGCATAACATCAAGATTGCACCATGCTTCGGTCTCTATCTGTATCCAAACCAGCCCGAAGTTGCAACCACTGCGGACCTAACCCTGGAACTCAGTATTCCGGTCGGGTCGCTCCAGGCCTCTAGTGCTCATACGATTGACCTGCTGGCCGCGGCTGGGGCGTACTTCGGCGAAGCCGGTCTCTCGGTCGAGCACGAACTTGCGGCCGGACTCTCGCTCAACGCGCAGGTCTCGGTCGGCTGGGCATCGGCGAAGTTCAATCAGGCGTTCGCCGGCACCAGCCGCAGCGCCATGAACCTGGCAGGCGCAGAAGTATCCTTCACCTGGTCTATCGGCAACGCACTTTATCTGATGCCTCATGCCGAGCTAAACCTGTTCACCGACCGGGAGCTGCGTGAGACCCAGGGTAGCATCACTACGTTCGCTGCTGGCCTGGCGGTCGGCAAGGAGTTCTGAACATGGCCGCTGGACCCGGACACAGCTGTGTAGGATGCCGCGTCGCAAGACTTCGGCCAACACTTTACCGCACCCAGACAAGGCTGGTTTTTCTCCTGCTGATTACAACTATCGCGGTAGTCCTAGGCTTGGTTGGGTTCCATCACCTGGAACGAAAGCGGATGAGGGACTTCTTTCTAGACCGGGTCCAGGTGCAAAATGAGACCTTCGCCAAGCTGCTTGACCTGAAGGGTTCGTCGCTCTCGATGTTTGCCTACGACTATACCTACTGGGACGAAATGGTTCGGTGCATCGCTGAACGCGACACATTCTGGGCCGCCGAGCAAATTGCCGAGGCATTGGGAACCTATCATGCCGACAAAGCCTGGATGTACCGGATTGACCGCACACTAGTGTACTCAGCCACGAACGAAGCGCAGCAAGGCCTGACCAAGTATACGTTGCCTGACTCGTGCCTTACGTTCTTGCTCGATGAAAAGCGGTTCTGCCACTTCTTCATCAGCACATCGGCCGGACTCCTCGAGGTCCGCGGAGCTACTGTCCATCCGAGCGACGACCCCGAACGGACTACGCCTCCACAAGGCTACTTTCTTGTCGGCCGGCTGTGGAACGATGACTACGTGGCTGAATTGTCAGAGCTCACCGGCGCAACTGTTCGACTGCTGCCAGTTGACGCCGAGGGCACCATAAACCAAAAAGCACCCGTGGTTTCGGACTTGACTGAAGGACTAATCGTTGTAACCGAGGTTCTCAAGGATTGGCGAAGCCGACCGATAGCGGTCGTTGAAGCGCGGTCAGTGTCTTACGCAGTCCGTGAGTTCAATCGCTCCTCAGCCAGCCACTTCGTGATGCTCGTCTTGGTAGTAGCAACCATCACCGCCCTGGTCGCAGTTGCTCTGGTGCTCCTCGTAACCAGGCCCTTGAACCTGCTTTCCATGGCCCTTACAACCGAGAATACAAAGGTGCTGGCGGGCCTGGTGAAGAAGAATACTGAGTTCGGGGAGATTGCCCGGATGATAGCGCGGTTCTTTGAACAGAAGGATAGGCTGGTGCTGGAAATAGCCGAGCGCAAGCGGACAGAGGCAGAACTTCTGGTCAAGGAACAGGAGCTCAAGCGGTCCAACGCCGAGCTGGAGCAATTCGCCTACGTTGCCTCGCACGACCTTCAGGAACCGTTGCGTATGGTAGGCAGCTATACCCAGCTCTTGGCTCGACGATACAAGGGAAAACTTGACAAAGACGCTGACGAGTTCATCGCCTTCGCGGTTGACGGCGTGACGCGAATGCAGGGACTGATAAATGACCTGCTTTCCTACTCCCGGGTAGGCACGCGTGGAAACAAGCCGCAGCCGACCAACAGTGAGGAGGTGCTCGAGCGCGTACTTCAGAACTTGAGTGTATCGCTGAGGGATAACAAGGCTACCGTGACTCACGACCCGCTGCCAGTGGTGATGGCTGACGAACGGCAGCTTGAGCAGTTGCTGCAGAACTTGATCGGCAACGCAGTGAAGTATCACGGGGAGAAGCCACCCCAGGTACACATTGGTGCTGAGCGGTCGAACGGCGTTTGGATTTTCACCGTGCGGGACAACGGTATTGGTATTGAGCCCCAGTACTACGGACGCATCTTTCAGCTCTTCCAGCGGCTGCACACAAGACAGGAGTACTCCGGAACCGGTATCGGTCTAGCGATATGCAAGAAGATAGTAGAACGCCACGGCGGGAAAATCTGGGTCGAATCCGAACCAGGTAAGGGTTCGAAGTTCATTTTCACCTTGCTAGCAGGAGGGAAATAGGCAATGGACAACCGAAGAAATGGCCGACCAATCGAGATACTGCTTGTTGAAGACAACGCGGGCGACGTGCGGCTCACGCGGGAAGCTCTGAATGAGGCCAAGGTACGCAACAATCTGAGCGTAGTGCACGACGGCGTCGAGGCCATGTCGTTTCTGTTGCGTACCGGACAGTACTGCTCCGCCCCGCGGCCAGACATAGTTCTTCTAGACCTGAACCTACCCAGGAAGGATGGCCGGGCGGTGCTGGCCGAAGTGAAGGCTCACCCGGACTTGCGTCGCATTCCGGTCGTGATTCTGACAACGTCGAAGGCCGAAGAAGACATTCTCAAAACCTACGACTTGCACGCCAACTGCTTCGTGACCAAGCCGGTGGACTTTGAACAGTTCATCAAGGTCATCCAGTCCATCGAGAACTTCTGGCTGGAGGTGGTCAAGCTGCCGGGCTACTAACAGCTCTGATCTGATACCAACTGCGGGACTGGAAGCTTTCATGGTCATGCAAATGGTTGGCGGCTGGCGAATTAGCTCGAACGCTTTGCCCTTGGATAGCGGAAAGGGAGTAACTTGGACGGAACGAACATAAGAATACTACTGGTGGAAGACAATCCGGGCGACGCCCACCTTGTGCAATGGTGTCTGACGCGGCCGGACCCAAGTCGGTTTGTTATCTCGCACGTAGTCCGGCTCAACGAAGCCTTATCACTGGTTACAGAGACCACCTTCGATGTGATACTGCTTGACTTGTCGCTGCCGGACAGCACCGGTCTGGCTACGGTACGCAAGATGCGGGCAGGCGTAGCAGGGATTCCTATTCTTATAATGACCGGGCTGGACGACGAGGATACAGCTCTGACAGCTCTGCGCGAGGGTGCCCAGGATTACCTGGTCAAGGGCCACTTTGACAGCATGCTGCTGCTACGCGCAATCTCCTATGCCGTGGAGCGCCAGCGGCTGGTAGAGGAGCTGGCCACAAAAAACAAGGAACTCGCCGAGCTAAACGATCTCAAGAACCAGTTCCTCGGCATGGCCGCTCATGACCTGCGCAATCCGTTGAGTGTGATACTCGCCACGAGCAGCTTCTTGCTTGAAGACGCCGGCCGCACTATGTCCGAGAACAAGAGAATAGATTTCCTGCGCCGCATCAACGCCAATAGCAAGTTCATGCTTGGGCTGATTGACGAACTGTTGGATGTTGCCAAGATCGAATCCGGTCGGCTCGAACTGAACCTCCAGGAGACCGACATTGCCGCGTTGGTCGAAGATAACGTGGCACTCAACAACATGCTGGCGGCAAAGAAGGGTATAGTACTTGAGTTTGTCCGACCACCAGCGTTGCCTCGAGTGCGGTTCGACCGGACGAGAATCGAGCAGGTTTTCAACAATCTGGTAAGTAACGCCCTGAAGTTTTCAAGACCCGGGACGAAGGTCAA
>JBDRUN010000069.1:13428-15379 GCA_039801365.1 candidate division WOR-3 bacterium | reverse complement strand
GCCGCAGGTAGACCAGGGTGTTCTCCTGTTGCCTGCGCTCGACCTTGACGAGTTGCTGGCGCTACGGGTATCATATGAAACGCGCAAGCGTCAGGCAGGGGGTCACGATGTGCCTTGGCCGGCCCAACCATCTCGACTTCAAGCTGGACAAAGCTCATGATTCGAGTACAAATGTATTCTGAGGCAACGGGGCGTCCTCGAGTACATCCATATATGAGGCAACAGGTCAGCTTAGGACGGGGTCTTACAGCCGAGGAAAACGGCCTGTGAGCGCCTGCTGCGTTCTGCCGGCTACTCGCCCGGCTCGACCGCAACGTAGAGCTTGACGTTTCCGCGCTTGACCCGGAACAGCACGGCGGCTTCCTTGCCAGCCTGCGTGACCGCACGATTGAAGTCAGCGACGGTCTCAATCTTGCGGTCCCCAACCTCGAAAATGATGTCCCCACGCTGCATGCCTGCATCCGCTGCCGCGCTCCCGGGCTCGACTGACTCAACCACGACTCCGCCTTCGACACCGGCCTCGCGGCGCTCAGCGTCAGTGAGTTGCCGGACCGCAATTCCAAGTTTCGCTGCCGGCCTATCTTCGCCGGGTACCGAAGCCTGGGCATCGTCCGGCATTTCGGTCAGCTTCACCCTAACGGTCACGGTCTTGCCGTCGCGGACCAGCGTCAGCGTGACTACCGAGCCCGGCGCCAGTTCCGCAACTTTGCGACGGAACCACTCGACGTTTTCCACGTCCACGCCGTTCACCTTGGTGATGACGTCACCGGCCTTGACGCCGGCTTTCTCAGCCGGGTTGTCCTTGATGACTTCGCTGACCAGTACGCCATTGGTATTAGGCAGGCGCTTGGCCTTACGGATTACCTCGGTTACTGGCTGGGGCCGAATTCCCAAAAACCCGCGCACAACCTTGCCGTGCTCAAGCAACTGGTCGGTGACACTCTTGACCATGTCAACCGGCACCGCAAATCCGATACCGACGTTCGCACCAACCGGCGAGCGGATGGCAGTGTTGATGCCGATGAGCTCGCCGCGGATGTTGACCAGCGCACCACCGGAATTGCCCGGGTTGATCGAAGCGTCGGTCTGGATGAAGTCCTGATAGCTCGGGCCCTCAGGCAACGGAATTCCGGATCGGCCTTTGGCCGAAATAACCCCGACCGTGACGGTACTCTGCAACCCGAACGCGTTGCCGACCGCAATTGCCCAGTCGCCGACCTTGATGTCTTCGGCCCGGCCAAACGGCAGGGTGGGTAAGGGCTTGTCCGCGTCCACTTTCAACACCGCGAGGTCCGACTTCGGGTCCCGGCCCACGACCTTGACGTGCTTGCTTGAGAACTCGGTCCCGTCTGAGAGCTTGACCGCAATGCGGTCGAAGCCGGCGATAACGTGGTTGTTGGTGACAATGTAGCCTCTCGAATCAATGATGACACCAGACCCGAGTGCGTTCTGCTCCTGCTCAAACGGCATCCCAGGCATCTCAGGAAAGAACCGCTTGAAGAACTCGCCGAACGGGCCTTCCCACTCCATCTGGGGCTGAGTGCTGACCTTCACTTTCTTCTCGGCCGATATGTAAACAACGGTGGGAATGACCGCGTCCGCGACCCTGACGAACGGGCTGACACCCGCGTCCGCGCTTCCGAGTGCCGGAGTCGAAGTAACCTGGGCCTGGACCGGCCGCGACCCACAGGACAGCGCTGCCGACACGACCATACCCAGTACGAAAGCAACAAGCACCGCCGGCGCAACTAGTGCGCCGACCAAGCTCAGCGAGACCTTTCTAGTCATAGATTGCTTCCTCCTTATATTGATATTTGACTTCTATGCCGGCACGGCGGTTTCCTCTTACGTAATGGAGTCACTGATTGATCCGGATGATACCATTCGATTCAACCAGCGCGTAGTGGTTGCCCACTGCCGGAGCGATGAGTTCAAGATAACACAGCCCCCG
>JBDRUN010000069.1:0-13418 GCA_039801365.1 candidate division WOR-3 bacterium | reverse complement strand
GGTTCTCGGCCTGTTCGAGCTGACGTTTGAGATACCGCACGCACATCGCAATATCCTCAAGCGCCACCCGGCGGAACCCTCTGACACCCTGTTCGTGGCAGGATGCGACTTCGGCTAGTTCGTCGGTCACGAGTTGCACCCTGGAGTTCTGAGAGCGGTATTCGTAGATCAGCCCTTTGGCTCTTGTTCGCAGCGTGTCCGCAACATTGCCGACTGCCTCCCCACACTCCCGGTCAGTCAGGTCTTGGACCCGCGTCTGTTTCACGCGCAGCAGCGCCAGCCGCAGGTTGTGCACTACATCGGGCCAGCTCCGCTCGACCGTAACGTCACCGGCAAGGGTAAGCAGTCTAACCATTGCCTGCCCGTAGCCCTGGGTCAGGAACCGGCAACCGTCCGGACAGGTAATTGACCGTTGCCGGCACCGGCCGCAGCACCGCGGACATATTCGCCGGCCCAGTGCCGGGCATTCGCGCCGAGCGCGCGCCGTCGCACACAAGGCGCACTTATCCATGGGCAATACTACCACGTCTTAGCCGACCCGGCAAGAGCTATCGGCTTGACTTCTGCTTCAGGATAACTATAGTGACCCCACAGTGACGCGTTCCTGGAAAACCGGGCGATTAGCTCAGCTTTGGTTAGAGCGCTTCCTTGACATGGAAGAGGCCACCTGTTCAAGTCAGGTATCGCCCATTTTACTGGGTGTGTTGGCAAGAACCAGCACACCCTTTTTTCCTACCCAGCCGACCAGACTAGTCAGCAGCCTGCCCAATGACCCGACGTGAAACCCCGGCCGCCCGACCCAAAGTATCAGGTTCTGGTTCCCGCCGATGGTCCATGATCAGATGGAGTCCTGGCAGCAGGCCCGTTGATTCCCCGCGCACGACTCTGAGCCCCGCGGCCGACTGCGTATGAAATTGGTTTTCGAGCATTTGGTTGAACTGCAGCGCGTTGATACGGACCTGGCAACGCTCAAGGCAAGAATGGACGACCTGCCGCGCCGGATTGCTCGGCTGCAAGAGGAGGCTGAACGGGTGCGCACCGAGCTCGAAAGTACTCGTCAGGCAATCGTTGACCACCGAAAGGACTACCGGCTGGCCGAGGTAGACCTGAAGGCGGCCGAGGATCGAATCAATTCCTACTCGGTTCAGCTCTATTCGGCGAAAACAAATGAGCAGTACAAGGCCTTCCTCAAGGAAATCGAGGCCCAGAAGAAACTGAAGTCCCGGATTGAAGACCGGATGATCGTTCTGCTGGAGGAAGCCGAGCGCCTCGAAGCCCGACGCCGGGCGGTCGAGCAAGACGCCGGTCAGGTTGAGGCCGAGACCGGCCGCAAAGTCGCCGCACTCGAGGCCGAAAGGCAAGAAGTCACCACCGCAGTCGCCGAGCGGGAGCAGTGCCGAACGAAGTTGCTCGGCGCTTTGCCGCCGAACGTCGTCGCGCTGTACGAACGCATCCGTAAGAGCAAGGGCGGACTGGCAGTCGTGACCACCCACAACGAGCGGTGTAACGGTTGTTATAATCCCATTCCGGCGCAGCGTTTGCTTGAAATCGCACGCCAGGACCGCATCCACACCTGCGAAGCCTGCGGCCGGATACTCGTGCCGGACCGTTCGTGACCGGGAAGCTGTTTCCCCATCGAGTGTGCTGATCGTCGAAGTTGACGGCTCAAGCCGCGCCAATCCGGGCCCGGCCGGCATCGGCGTCCGACTCCGTGTTGATCAGCAGGTCGTCAAGGAGATAAGTCGGTCAATCGGCATCCGAACCAATAATCAGGCCGAGTATGAGGCGATGTTGTGCGGTCTTGCCGAGGCGATCAATCGGGGCGCGGCAGACGCCATCATCTTTACTGATTCGGCCCTCGTCTATAATCAGCTCGTCGGCCGGTTCAAGGTAAGAGACGAACATCTGAAACCACTCTACGAACGCTGCCGCAGTTTGCTTGACCGACTACCCGGTGTCCGACTCCGGCTTGTGTCCCGACAGGAGAACAAGGCGGCTGACAAACTGGCCCAGGCCGCTTCACATACTGCCTCAAGCACCTTGCGCCCTGCTGCCGCCTCAGACTGCCAGCATCAGGACAAAGCGTAGTCCCATGCGGCGCTCGCCGGTTACCTGGCTCCTGCCGCTCGGCACCATGGTCCAGTTTTTCCTGCCGCGCTGGGCCGTGCTGCCGGTTGCGCGGTTTGCCGGGACCGTCGCATTTTTTCTGAACCACGGCCAGCGCAAGCGGGTGCTTGAGAATCTGCGCCATGTGCTGGGAGCGGGTGCTTCAGAAAAGACTATCGCAAGGACCGCTCGTCAAACCTTCGTGAATCTGGTAATCGGCTATCTTGACTTGATGCGCGGGCCAGTGCTCAAGCGCCGCATTGTGAACTGGACCGAGTACCGGCCGGGCAATCTTGAGGCCGCCCTCAAGTTTGGCCGCGGCGCAATTCTGGTGACCGGGCATGTCGGCAACTGGGACCTGGCCGCCATTTTCATGACCGCATACGGTTATCCACTGTCTGCGGTCGTCGAGCCGATTCCTGCGGGCTGGACCGAAACTTTCAATCGTTATCGGTGTCTGGCCGAGATGGAGGCGATTCCGATTCCCGAGCGCCGGAAAATCGCCGACGCCATCAAGCGCCGGCGACTTCTGGCCCTGGTCGCCGACCGGGATTTGACCGGCAACGGCGTTGTCTGTCCGTCATTTGATTCCCACCGTTCGTTTCCACGCGGCCCAGCTGCCTACGCGCTCAAGTACGGCCTGCCAGTAGTCGTCGGTTGCTACGTACTCCAGGACCGACCAGGGCACCGGCCTTATTATGGCGAGGTCAACCCGGCGCTTGAGTTCCAACCCACCGGCGATATGGCGCGCGACATCGAGGATTTTACGCGGCTGATTGCCCGATGTCTTGATGACCTGGTCCGGCGCTACCCTGACCAGTGGTTCGCATTCCGGGCCGGATGGCTGTGAAACAGGTCCGCGTTTGTCTACTTGCCGGTGCGGTAATGCCAGTGCGGCGCACTGGCGGAGCGGCCGGCTTTGACCTTGCCGCAAGTGAGAGCCGGACCGTGCCGGCCCAGGGATTCGCACTCATCCGCACCGGCGTCCGGCTTGAACTGCCCCAGGGAATTGAGGCCCAGGTCCGACCCAGGTCCGGACTTGCGTCAAACCGCGGCATCGGCATTCTGAACAGTCCGGGCACAATTGACCCGGACTTCCGGGGCGAAATCAAAGTCGTGCTCTTTAATTGTTCGTCCCGAGCTTTCCGGGTGCGTCGGGGCGACCGTATCGCCCAGCTTGTGTTCTCCAATCTGGCGGCAGTCAAGCTGCGCCGGGCAGTCCGGCTTTCCCGGACTCGGCGCGGTATGTCCGGGTTCGGATCCACCGGATGAGAATCTGTCTTGTTTCGGCGGCGTATCGGCCTTACCTGTCTGGCGTCAGTGAGCATGTCCACAACCTCGCCCTGTCATTGCAGGCGGCCGGCCACCGGGTGCACATTCTGACAACGAACTACCGGGTCCCAAATCAAGCCGCACGGCCAGAGTCCGGTTCTGACAATGGCCCGGCCTATCGGCCTGAGCCAGTGCCGGTAACACGCATCGGCCAGGCTGTCATTCTTCCGGCTTTTGGCGGCCACTTTGCGCTGTCGGCCGGTGCTACCCTTGCCCACCAGGTACGCGAATTTCTCCAGCGTCATGAGTTCGATGTCGTGCACTGTCACGGCATTTTTCCGCCTGAGCTCGCATATTGGGCGGCAGTCTATGCCCGAGCTCCGGTCGTCGCGACCTTTCATTCTCTCACTTTTCGTTCGTTCCAGTTCGTGCGCCAGGCCTTCCGGCTGCTGTTCCCGGCGCTTGTTTCCCATCTCCGGGCCCGCATCGCTGTATCCCGCACTTGCGCCGAATGGGTAACATCATGGTTTCCCGGTCACTGTGCAGTGATTCCGAACGGCGTTGATACCGTCCGGTTCAGTCCGTCTGCCGGTTCTGAGCCGCGCCTGGGCAACAGACCTTCGATCCTGTATGTTAGCCGGATTGACCGTCGCAAGGGCCTAGCTGTCCTGCTGCGGGCCATGCCGGCAGTACTCAGGCATGAGCCAGATGTCCGGCTGTTTGTCGTCGGCTCAGGCCCGGACGAGCCCCGCTGTCGCAAACTCGGACGCCGCCTGGGTATCGAACATGCGGTCGAATACTGCGGATTCGTTCAGCCCGACGAACTCCCCTCATGGTATTCCGGATGCACGGTCTTCTGTGCGCCTGCGCTCGGGCCGGAATCAATGGGCATCATTCTGGTTGAAGCAATGGCCTGCGGCCGGCCGGTTGTTGCCTCGCGCATCTGCGGCTATGATGAAGTCATCACCCATGACAAGACCGGTCTATTGTTTCCGGTCGGCAACCATGATGCGCTTGCCCCGATGCTCGTCAGCCTGCTCGGCTCAGCCGAGTTCCGGCAGCGCCTGGGCCAAACCGCGCACCGGGCCGCGCAGGAATACTCATGGCCCCTGATTGCCGGCCGCATCGAGCAGGTTTACCAGCAGGTGGTGCGGTGATGGCTGATTCACTGCCGACCGGGACCGCGGCCGTTCAGCCGCGTAACCACCAGCCGATTCGCGTCTGTCTTGTTTCGGCCGCGTACCATCCGTATCCTTCCGGTGTCAGCGAACACGTCCACAATCTGGCCGAGTCCCTGCACCGCCTCGGGCTTCACGTCCATGTCCTGACGACAAACTACCATGGTGCCCGTTTCCTGCCATCGTCGCCCTGTTCCGGCTTTCCGGTGACCCGTCTGGGACAGGCTCGGCTTGTGCCGATGAACCGGTCCTTTGCCACCGTTCCGGTCGGGCTCAGGCTGGCCGCACAGGTCAAACGGTTCTTCGCCGAGCACCGGTTCGATGTCGTCCACTGTCACGGCATGTTCTGGCCGGAAATATCGTACTGGGCAATCCGGTACAGCGACGCAGTCCACGTCGTCACTTTTCTTACCGCCGGATTCAAACTCAGAACCTGGGGCAGCCGCTTGTTCCGTCGGCTTTTCCGCCAGCACCTTGCGCGCATCCACGGCCTTGTACCGATTTCCAACCGGGCCTGGCAGGCGTTCCAAAGCTATGTGCCGGGCAAACCCAGAATCATTCCTTCCGGTGTTGACCTTGCCCGTTTCCGACCCGGTTTGCCACCATTGCCGGAAAAAGACCCGGGCCGACCGACAATCCTTTTCCTCGGTCGGCTTGACTCACGCAAGGGTCTAACCGTGCTGCTTCGGTCAATGCCGATGGTTATCAAGTCGGTGCCGGGCGCTCGGCTGGTCGTGGTCGGCACCGGCCCCAGGCTGGCTGAGGCCAAACGTATCTGCCACCAGCTTGGTCTTGGTCAGTCGGTCATCTTCCAAGGTGCGGTAACGCGCGATGACCTGCCCCGCTACTACTGCGGCTGCGACGTCTATTGCTCCCCGGCCTTGGGCGGCGAAACCCTGGGCATCGTCCTGCTTGAAGCAATGGCCTCAGGCGTTCCGGTGGTTGCTTCCGACATTCCGGGCTACGATGAGACAATCGAGAACAGCAAGACCGGGCTGCTCGTTCCGCCTGACGACCCGGCAGCGCTTGCCACCGCGCTCACCAGAGTTCTTACCGACCCGGGACTACGTTCCCGGCTTGCCACGGCCGGACTTGCCCGGGTCCGACAGTACGCCTGGCCGATCGTTGCCCGAAAGACCGTGGAATACTACCTCGAGCTACTGAACCGACACTCCGGGCCGGCCGCGTCCGGTCCGGATTCGGACTACGGCATGTCCGGTTGAACGCCGACCGTTCAGCGTTCGCGCCGGAATGCTTCGTAAAGTGCAGCGAAACCGGCAAGGTCAACCTGCTCGGCCCTTGCTTCAGGCTCGATGCCGGCCCTGGCCAGCAGGCCGACTGCCTCATCCTTGCTCAGCCCGAGTCCGGCCGCGATGTTGTTGGCCAGGGTCTTACGGCGATGGGCAAAAGCGGACTTGACAACATGTCTGAATAACCTGGTATCGTCCGGCATGTACCGCGGACTTTCCCTGACGGACAAACGGAGCGCGGTTGACACGACCTTGGGACTGGGCCGGAAGCACTTCGGCGGAATGTCGAACAGCTTCTCACGATTGCAGACCATTTCCACAAAAACCGACAAAGGCGCATAGTCCCTGGAACCGGCCCCGGCCAGAACCCGCGCGGCAAACTCCCGCTGGGTGGTGAGCACCGCTGTTGTCCAATACCGAGTGTTGTCCAGGAGTCGGAATAGAATCTGGGACGATATGTTGTAGGGCAGGTTACCGATGACTCTTGCCTGTCCCAAGGTCGAAAGGTCGTATTTCAGAAAGTCGGCTTCGACGACTTCAACCGTCGGGTCGAGAAGCTGACGCAGCCTGCGAACCAGACGGGCATCGAGCTCGACCGCAACAAGCCGCCTTACGCGGCCGGCAAGCCGGAAAGTCAGCGCCCCTTTCCCCGGCCCGATTTCAAGTACGGTGTCGGACGGACCCGCAGCGAGTGCGGCAACTAAAGCGTGCGCTGTGCGCGACGACACGAGAAACGCCTGGCCGAGCGACTTGCGCGGCCGAAGCCGCGGCCGCTGGCCGCAACGTTCCGGTATCGTCGGCATTGGCCAGCGTTTCTTGGCGATGGTCCTGTTTCGGTCAGTCAGTGATGCGAAAGCAGTTGCAGGCGTTCTCAAAAGTGAGCCTTGATGCTTCCTTTGGCGTCAGGCCGATGATGCCAGCAAGTTTCGTGACGGTGAGCGCAATCAGCGCCGGCTCATTGGCCTTGCCCCGGTGCGGCTCCGGAGCAAGATACGGAGCATCGGTCTCAACCATCAGCCGGTTCAGCGGAATCGTCCTGGCCAGCCCGGCCAGCCGCTCATCGCCGTAGGTCAGATTACCGGCAAAGGAGACGTACAACCCCTTCTCAATCGCCCACTCGGCGAGTTTCGCTTCCCCGGAAAAGCAGTGCAGCACGCCGGTGTAGTAGCCATGCTCGTCGAGTATCTGCCGGGCCCGCTGGCCTGCGTCGCGGATGTGGATTATCATCGGGAGGTCCAGAGAACGGGCCAGCTCAATCTGGATGGCGAAAGCCATTTCCTGGCTCGGCCGGGCCGAAATCGTGCGGAAGAAGTCCAGACCGATCTCGCCAATCGCCTTGATTCTGGACTCAATGCACAGCTCCTTCAGTGCGTTGGCATCGGTGCCGCGGAAACCTTCGGCCTCGTGCGGATGCACGCCGACCGCGCAGTAGAGCCCTTCGTATCGCCGGGTGAGTTCGACCGCTTCGTAGCTGTCCGGCACATTCTGGCCGACAACCATCATCGCCCGCACGCCCGACCGAGCCGCCCGTCTCACCACGTCGCCCACCCGGCCAAGAAACTTGTTGTCGGTCAGGTGAACATGGGAGTCAAACAGAACCAGCCCCTGGGGATTGCTCTCGGTTCGGCGCGTGCGCAATTACGACACCCCTGTACCCGGTGCTACCGGCCGGTCAACGGTCAGCAGGGCAAGCTGGTCACCGTCCACTGCGGCGAGGAGCATGCCGTTGGACTCCACCCCGCGAATCTTGGCCGGCTTCAGGTTCGCCACGACGATGATCGTCCGGCCGACGAGCTCATCTGGTGCGTAGCCCTTGCCGATGCCCGCTACAATCTGACGCTGCTCAGTGCCCAGGTCAATCATCATCTTCACCAGCTTTTCCGTGCCGCTGACCCGCTCTGCCGCCGTGATTCGGGCCGTCCGCAGCTCGACTTTTCTCCATTCGTCATAGCTTATCATCGGTTTCTCCTTAGCGCCGGGCTCTGGCCCGCTCCTCGCCGGCCGCTGCTCCTTGCTCCTGGTATCCGGCCGGTGGAACCCGGGTTGTGCCCGGGCCGGGCCAAGCCTTGCGACTTGCTCAGCAATCTTCTCTTCTCCGATTTTGGTGAACAGTATCGCAACCGGGCCGAGCTGGGCCGGCAATGTCGGCCGCGCCGCATCGTCCCATAGGCGCGGGCCAAGGCCGAGCATTGCGGCCAGCTTGCGGCTCGTAAAAGGCAGAAACGGGTAGAGCAGAATCTCAAAGCTTGACACCAGCCTCATACATACCGCCATCGTCCGGTCGCACTTATCCCGGTCCTGCCGGAAGCTGCGCCACGGTGCCTGGTAATCGAAGTACCGGTTACCGAGCGCGGCCAGCGTCATCACCCTGCGGGCCGCATCCTTGATCCGGAAAGTCTCGATCATGGTGCCGACTTCGGCCGTGGCGCGCTCGATCGTCCGCAGCACTTCAAGCGACGATTCATCCTCAGCGCCAACATCCGGCACCCGGCCAGCATAGTTATTCTGAATGAACACCGCAACCCGGTTCACAAAGTTGCCGAGCACGTCGGCCAGCTCGTCATTGTTCCGGGCCCGGAAGTCCCGCCAGGTAAAGTCAACGTCGCGGTTCTCCGGCAGGTTCACGGCCAGGGCATAGCGCAACGGGTCGGCCGGAAACTGAGCCAGATAGTCCGGCAGCCACACCGCCCAGTTGCGCGAAGTTGACAACTTGTCGCCCTCAAGGTTCAAAAACTCATTCGCCGGAATCTCGGCCGGCAGGACAATGCCCTCATGGGCCATAAGCATCGCCGGCCAGACAATGGCGTGAAAAACAATATTGTCCTTGCCGATGAAATGCACCAGCCGCGTCTTCTCATCGAGCCAGTAGTCCTTCCACCGGTCTGCTCGGCCCTGATTTGCGGCCCATTCCTTGGTTGACGAAATGTAGCCGATTGGCGCATCAAACCAAACATACATCACCTTACCCTGGGCCTCCGGCAGCGGCACCGGCACACCCCAAGGCAAATCCCGCGTCACAGCCCGGTCCTGAAGCCCCCGGGCAAACCAGCCCTCGCAGAAACGCTTGACATTCGGCTTCCAATCCGGCTTGCCAGCAAGCCACTTCCGCAGCCTTGACTCAAGCCGGGAAAGCAGGAAAAACCAGTGTCTTGTCTCGCGCACCTCGGGCCGGGCCCCGCACGTCTTGCACCTCGGATTGACCAGGTCGAAAGGCTCAATCCACTTACCGCACGCCTCGCACTGATCCCCGCGCGCGCGGTCGCTGCCGCACGACGGACAGATGCCCTCAACGTACCGGTCCGCCAAGAACATTCGGCAAGACGGACAGTAAAGCTGCCGGGTAGTCCGGGGCTCCAAAAGCCCCTTCTCGTACACCTTCAGGAAAAATTCCTGTGCGGTCTGGTGATGAATCGGCAGCGACGTCCTGGAATAATTGTCGAACTCGATGCCAAACTGCTCAAACGACCGCTTGATTGACGGATGATACTTATCAACGGTTGCCTGAGGTGAAAGACCCTCCTTTTGGGCCGCAAGCGTAATCGGTACGCCGTGCTCATCCGAGCCGCAGATATAGACCACATCCGCACCCTTGAGCCGAAGATACTTGACGTAAATGTCAGCCGGAAGATACGCGCCGGCCAGATGTCCGAAGTGGATTTCCCCGTTGGCGTAAGGTAACGCGCTCGTTACCAGCGTTTTCACAGGGGGTAAAGATACCTCCTTTGCCGGCCAAGTCAAGAACTCATCCGGTGCGAACCCCGCTCATCACCATTTCCGGCCCGGCCCGACGCGACGCATTTGACTCAAGGCCCGGACTGCGGTATCATTACTGCGTGTTGGGAAGGAAGACCCCGGGGCCTGACTCGTGGCTCCTGCGTGTCGGGAAGCGCGAGTTCTCATCTTCTGGCCCGACTCAGACCAGGTCAGTATGCTCCTGCCGCCTGCACGACAACCCGGATAACATACCGGACAACAGTACCGAAGACACTAGTGAGAACCAACCCGGCAACCCGTTCGACAACCCGCTAGACAATCATCCCTGTAACCGCTGCACCGGTGTACCGGACAACCATTACCCTGGCTGTCCTTACGGCCTGGCCGGTGATTCAGACCGTCACCAGCCGATACTAACTCCCGGGCGACATCCGTACCGACCCCTGGGTCATCCCCTGGGTCATCCCCCCGATAAGCCCCCCCATGACCCCCAGCGCCTGCGTTCAGCATGGCCCGGGCCTTGTTTTGCAACAGGAACTTGTCCAGGAGGAACCAAATGGAAAACACCACTCAACACTCCGAAACCCAGCCTGACCCGAAAACACGCCCAAGAAGACGCAAGCTCACGCCCACCCCGGCGGTACCGATCGACCCGATCAGCAGAAAGACACCGCTTGAACGGTTCCGGCAGCGAAAAGCGCTCGAACAGCTACGCTACGCCCTGGCATGCCAACAGCCGGTCATCAAGATGTGCGTGGCCGAGCGCCTGTCAAAGCACCGCTCCTATGCCGAACTGGCAAGAAAATACTTCCTCACGGTCGAAGAGGTGGCCGACATCATGGACAAAATGCGGGTCTGGGTAAGAAAGTACACCACGTACTTCGACAACGACTGGTACTGGAAAGACGAAGGCCAGCCGCGCAGCCTGGTACCGGACCCCAGATGAACCAGCAGCACAACTAAAATGAGAGGAACGGAGGAGCCCGCCCTAACCGGCAGCGCGGGCAGAACTGGAACAAGCCGGCACCAAGTCAAAACTCCAGAAAGGAGAAGGTAATGGCAAGAGTTGTTCCCGGCGGTGACCGAACTGCCCGTTGGAACCTCAAGTACGACCCGAACCGGATCAAAGAGATAACCGAGGCCGGAAAGCCGACCTATCTGCAACACGCGTCCGCCATCTACGCCGAACTGGCCGAGATGGAAGTCGCGGTAAAGCAGGTACTGAACGCCGAAGGCGTGTCGGTCTCAGCGGTCCCGGACTACCTCTGCTTCGGAAGGGAAATGTGGGCCAAATCCGGCCGATACTCGGGCGAAACCCTTGCCCGTGAGGCTGCGACCTTGATTGGCAAATGGGTTGCCCGGGGTCTGACCCAATCCGTACTTGAGACGATCCGAACTCAGGTGTTCAACGTCGGTCCGCCAACGCCATAAACCACGCTGCTCGCGCCTGAGAAAGCGGGGCGCGGGTCCCATGCCTGCGCCCCGCACAAGAAAAGGAAAACAACATGAAAACAAGACAACCCAGACCAGAAGCCCTGCCCCCTGACCTGGCATCGCCTTCCGGCTCCAGCCGGACAAGAATCTCGGCTGCCCGGTACATGCACCTGATGGCGCAGGAAGCGGCAAGACTCGGTCTCACCGTCCAAGACCCGAACACGCTCCGCACCCTGCTCAGCCGATTCTACACCCTTTGCCGGCAACACCACTCCCTGACGCTCGCCGCCCACTTAGCCGAAGCAACCGCGCGTCTTGTCCGGCCCGGACTTGACCCCAGCACCATCGGCCGGCTCGCACTCAAAGCATGGACACTTGTCGCCGGCCCGGTGCCACCCGGCATGGACAAAAACTACTGGCAGAACCTAAACCGGCTGCTCGCACCGGCCAACCCCTAGACTACGCACCACTCGGCCGGCCCGATGCGCAACTGAACGCAAGAACTCCAACAACTATCAATCAGAACTCGGGTTCAACTCGGTCGCCTTGGCGTGCCTAGCTACCTGCTCCTGCGGTACTGGAACTTCGTCCAACAGGCGGCAAGAATCCGGCGCCAGAACCCGGCCGGCACCGGCATTGACATCATCATCCTGCACGAAGCAAGAGCACAAGCCTGGCGCGCACTTGTCAACCGCTACACCAGACGTGGTCTCAACCGCCAGACCCTGCTCGTCCTCCTTGAACGTGTGCTTGCGGTCCGACTCGACCGACCTGACCCCTACCTTGACCACCCCCACCCAGGACAGTAGCATCTACCCGTCATGAAACCAGCGCTGGCCCATGCCTGGCTTACAGCCCTGACCCTGTGTGCGACCATGCCGGCCCGCGAACTCCTCTACAACGGCAGCTTCGAACTCGTGCCGGACTCTGGCTGGAAACTCTATACCTGGGGTGACTTCCCGGACACTGGCAACTGCCGACTCCGTCGGCTGAACGACTACGACCCGGACCGGGACTACGAAATCATGCTCCACAAAATGCTCCACCAAGGCATGAAACTCAGCCAGCGCATCAACCTACCCGCGCTCGACCTCGGATTCTCAGTCTCGGCCCGGCTCACGGCCAAGACCGAACGCGACTCCCTATTTGCTGCGGCCGCAGTCTGCCTTGAATACCTTGGCCAGCACGACACCGTACTTGGCGAGACCAGAATCTACTCCGCCACCCGCGGCTGCATTTGGACCTCGACCCCCTGTCTGCACCTCATCCGAGCGCCAGACTCGCTCAACTGGCACGAATACCGGTTCCGGCTCCAAGACGAGCTCGCCAACCTCCCTGCTGTCAACCCGGACTCAATCACTGCGCTCCGGGTCGCACTCCTTGCCTATGTCCTTGGCAACAGTTGAAGCGTTTACCCAGCGGCGAAGGTCTTCGCCGACGACATCTCACTCTACACCCGGGACCGGCCCGGCCTGACCTACAAGACCTTCCGGGTCCTGGCTGAAACTGGCCCGCAAAACGCCAAACTCGACCGGGCTGAAACTGCGGACGTCAGCATCGTACTCCGCAACGCCGGCACTCCGTCACCAGCCCTGACCGCACGACTCGAAAGCCTTGGTCCCTGGCTTACGGTTCTCGACGGGCTCGGAACCTTTGGACCGGCCTCTGAGGCCGACACCACAGTCTCGGCTCAAGACTGGTTTCGGCTCAGTGCGGCTCCGGATGCGCCGATCGAACAACCCCTGCACTGCCGCCTGATTCTCAGCGGTCCCGGCTACGACGACACGCTCCGCATCCCGATCATCGTTGGCGACTCCATGAACCTGCCGGCCGGGCCGGACCAGTATGGCTACTGCATCTACGACGATACCGACTCCTGCTATGCCCGACGCCCGGACTACGACTGGCTCGAACTCTCCGGACTCGGCACCAGACTCCCGCTTGGCGCCGACGAAACCCGGACGATTGCCCTACCATCGGGGTTCGGCAAATGGCGCTACTACGGCACCGAATACGACTCAATCTCAATCTGCTCCAACGGCTGGATTGCACCCGGCACGACCGACCGGGTGGACTTCGTCAACGTCCAGCTCCCCTATCCCAACTCACCGCCCAACATCATCGCCGTGTGCTGGGACGACCTTGACCCATCCCAATACGGTAACATCTGGCAGCACTGGGACAGCGCGGGCGGCCGGTTCATCATCGAATACGACTCCGTCCCATACTTCGGCCATCTCCAGCACTGGGAAAAAGTCCAAATCCAGATACACGACTACACGACCCCGACACCCACCGGCGACAACTCGATAACGATCCACTACGCCACAGCCAACGACTACACCCAGGCCACCGTCGGCTTCCAAAACTCAGCCGGCACTCTGGGCCTAACCCACTGCTCGAACGCCTGGTATCCTCGGGTTTCAGCACCGCTTCGCGCTGGCCGTGCGCTGCGCATCGAAAC
>JBDRUN010000068.1 GCA_039801365.1 candidate division WOR-3 bacterium | reverse complement strand
TGGCGGTTTCACCGTTATTGCAGCACTACCTTCCTGGCCAAAGGGCTGGCATGAGGCAAAGTCCATGCCCAAGACGCCGACTGACAAGGCACCAAAGGACGGTGCCTGGATGGCCCTGCATGCGGCTGGCACTGATGCCAACCCGGTCATCTACGTTGCCAAGGGTAGCAAGGCGACCGACTTCTACATGTACGACCCGACGGCTGGTGACTCCGGGACCTGGTATGAAAAGGAAGAGATACCGGGTAACGAAGGCACCAAGCTAAAGCCGCCGTCCAAGGGCTGCGTCGGTGTGTCTGATGGTGAGCGGTACGTGTACATGACCAAGGGCAATAACACCCTTGGATTCTGGCGCTACAATGCAGTTGCCAACACCTGGGACTCCATGCCTGGCGTGCCTGAAGGGCCATACGGCAAGCGGGTCAAAGGTGGGACTGACATGGTGTTTGCGTCATACAAGGACACTGGCTGCGTGTATCTACTCAAGGGCTACAAGACCGAGTTCTACCGGTATAACCCAGTGGCTCGGAGATGGGACACCCTGCCAGAGGTGCCGTATGGTGGGAACGCCAAGAAGTACGACAAGGGCTCGTTCCTAGTGTATGACGGTGTGAACACCATCTATGTGCACCAGTCAAAGTACTACGACAAGACCCAGGAGAACCCGCACCACTACATGTTCAAATATGACGTGGCAGCAGACTCCTGGTACAAGACTGCACTACCTGGCATGCCGGTGTATGGGCTTGAAGGTGGCAGGATAAAGAAGAAGAAGTCAGCGGATGGCGCTGCCGGCGTGTGGTACGGAGGTAATCTGTATGCGCTCAAAGGCGGGAACACGCAGGGCTTCTTCAAGTACTTCCCTGGTCCAGACACCTGGCATCAGCTCGACACCGTGCCTGGGAACGGGTCATTTGGTAAGAAGAAGCGGGTGAAGTCAGGTGGCGACCTAGTAGCCTATGGTGGCGGAGCGTTCTTTGCCCTGAAGGGCAACAAGTGCTACGAACTGTGGCGGTACGTGGAAGGAACGCTTCAGACTTCAAGCCTCACGCCTCAAGCGCGAAGCGGAGTGCAGGCGGGCAAGTCGGCAGTGAGCAGCCTGCAGTTAGCAATCAGCCCGAACCCGCTAGCCACCGGCTTTGCCACGCTGCGCTACAGCCTGCCCAAGCCTGGGCCGGTTGTTGTCACGGTGTTTGATGTTGCTGGCCGGGCAGTCCACCAGCGGATGCTGGCCGCAAACCGTGCTGGTGCGGTTGCGCTAGACCTGCGCAAGCTAGTGTCTGGCGTGTACCTTGTCCGGCTTGATGCCAGTGACCTGACCCAGACTCAGAAACTCGTGGTGCAGAGATAACAAGCCCGGCTTGTCGGACTCGTCCGACAGGTCAGAGAAGACCAGCAGGGGCGGCGAAGGCCGCCCCTGTGCCATACGGACTGTATTCAAGACTGTAGGAGCCAAGCAATCTTTGAAGCCGGGCCGTGGCTGACGATTCACACACCGGTGCTCTTGTCTTGACACGCCGAACCAGTGGACTAGCATTGGGCTACGCTGATTGGCCGGGCCCTGAGTCTCAGCAGACGGTCGGTCAGCGGATCGAAACGGTCAATATCAAAAAAGGAGGTATAATGACCGCAATCATCGTCGCAACCCTGATCGCAGTCAGTGCGCCGGGTATTACCTGGACGCCGGTCACACCGCCGGCCGACACCAGTACCGGCGGACCCGACGCCTATGGGTACCGGTGGATTGACTCGGATACCGCTGGCGGCCCGGTATATAACTGGGTTGATATCAAGGCCCGCGGCACCATGGTCACCGGCTTAGGTGACGACAACGTCGTAGGTCCGTTCCCGATTGGATTCGATTTCCCCTATTACTGGTACCGCGTGAATCAGGTCTATGTCGGTTCCAACGGCTATATTGCGTTCCACGACAACGCGTTGGCCGCGCACCCATTTCCGACCATACCGAAGACGACCCGACCGAACAACCTACTGGCCCCCCTGATGTCAGACATTGACTGTTCAGTCGGTGGCTCGGTCTGGTACTGGGGCAACTCTGACACCTTCATCGTCCAGTACGACTCGGTCAAGTTCTGGAACACCGGCGGCAACAACACGTTCCAGATAATCCTTACCCGCGCTGACTCGTGCATCAAGTTCCAGTACAAGGAGCAGACCGGCACGCCGTACAACGGCTGGACCTCGGAAACAAACAACACCGGCATCGAGAATGTTGGCGGCAACATCGGCCTGTCCTGGCTGTCAGGCCGCACCCCATCCCGCAACATGTACCATCCCGGACTGGCAATACTTTTCTACCCCCCTGACTCTACTAACTATCAAGTACACGATGCCGGCATCCGCAATGCGATGAACGACCGTTCAGGCGGAATGTTCGTGCTCAATGGTTCACCGATGACCTTCTGGGCTGTGGCAAGAAACTACGGAAACCAGCCCGAGGGTGACTTCAAGTCCTTCGTCCGGGTCAAACAGGGAGCTGTAGTCCGATTCACCGATTCGGTGACAACATCGGTGCCCAACCCTGGTGATATTGACTCAATCGTGTTCCCGAACACCTATACTCCGACTGTAAACGGCACCTACACAATAGAAGTCTATACCCGACTTGCGGGCGATGTTTTCCCGGCCAACGACACCGCTAAAGTCGAGCTTCACGTCGTCACCCTGCCCGGTACGCTCTCGTATGACGACGGCGTCCCCGAGCATATGTGGGCGTGGAACGGGCCGGGCGGATACGGTGCACGGTTCGTGCCACCAGTCTATCCCTGTAGCATTACGACTATCCGGATAATGGCCGGCGCTCAGACTGCGACCCAGTGCGCCCTGGGTCTGTTCGACGACAACGGTCCGGGTGGTTCGCCAGGCGACACGCTTTTCATTGGTACAATCAACGTAACCACGCAGACGTGGTACCCACTGAACCTCCCGACTCCAGCAGTAATAACTGAAGGAGCATTCTTTGTCGGTGCAATGTCGGCAGTTCCCAGCGCACCGTCGTTTGGTGGCGACTCGACTCCGCCCTATGCCGGCCAGTCCTGGGAATATACCGGCGTCTGGGCTCCGAGCCGGCATGCAGACGAAGATGTAATGGCCAACGCGATGATAACTGCGACCGGGATTAGTGAGTGGCTCGGGCCGGTACCGACTACCGAACGGCTCCGCATCGCCGTTACTCCGAACCCGTTCGGCAACAAGAGCTGGTTGCGGCTGTCTGCGCCAAGCCCAGCCCAAGCGGTCGAGGTTTATGATGCAACCGGTACGCTTATCCAGACGTTCCCTATCTCCCGGGGCACAGCAGTCCTGGATGGCCGGCGAATGGCCGAGGGTATCTATTTTGCCCGTCTGGCTGGTGCCGAATCACCTGTTGCCAAACTCGTAGTCTGTCGCTGACCGGCAGCTTATTCTTATTACGGCGGGGCGCATAGCCCCGCCGTCTTGCAAAGTCCTCCCCGGCGCCAGCCTATAGTGTCTCCCACCTGAAAGAATTCAGAATCAACGGGTCAAGGTGGCTGGAAACGTACTCAAGAGCAAGCGGAAGAAAGTCAGCATCTAGAGCTCCAATATCACTGGCAGCGCCAAGACGAGCGGCTGGCAGACGCAGAAGCTGCGCGAGTGCCCGGCGTTCGACCTCCGACAGTGTTCTGCCTTTGGGCGCGGGCCGGCATTGCTGGCAGACCGTTCCTCCCCTTTCCGAGTCAAAGCTCACCTGGTGCCCGGATAGCATCCGGCGACACAACACGCACCGTTCGAGTTCGGGTCGGAAACCGAGAAAGCTGGCTGCCTTCAATAGGTAAGATGCGACCAGTTGCCTGAAGTTGCTCTTGGATGCCTCCAGAACTTCAAGGTATGCCGTAGTAAGCCGGAAAAGCTGACCAGTACCTTCGTGTAGCACATAGTGTGCCGGGTCAAACGGTCGGCCAGTGCGGAGCAAGAACTCAGTTATCTGCTCAGCAGCAAGGTATCGCTGGGGAAGTTCGGCCAGCGCTGGAAAAGACCGTATCAGCTCAGCATCCGAGAGTGTGTAGCGAGTCCGATTCTCGTGCCAGTAGAATGTAACCCTTGACACTGCGAATCGCTCCAGCGCGGCACCGAACCGGCTCTTCGGTCTGCGTGCTCCTTTAGCCACAGCCATGAGCTTGCCGCTGTTGCGCGAGAACAAAGTAACGACCTTCGATGACTCGCGGTACCTTTCGCTGGCCAGACATATCACCTCGGTCTTGATGATACGCGGCACCTGGATGCCCTACAGCTGGCGCCGGACGCCGTAGACTCGATCTTCGTTTTCAGCGTGATGCGAGATGCAGACCGCGCGATATCTCATTCAAGCCTCGCTGCGTATCTCGCCGACCAGCTCTTCGATGATATCCTCAAGCGTGACTATCCCGATGTCCATACCGGACTCATCCGTGACCACGGCAATGTGCTGGCCGCGATGCTGCATCATCTCAAGCACCTCCAACGCGCGGGCCGTTCGCTTGACCCGCTCCAGCTTGTGCATCCGCAAAGGCCCGCTGCCAAGGAGGTTCTTGGCTACGATAACGCCAACGAGTTTGCCATGTTCCTTGCTCCGAACCGGGATCCGGGAAAAACCATATCGCTCGACCACCGAACGCACTTCCTCGACCGTCGCGCCCTCGGGCACACTCTGGATCCGTTCGAGTGGTATCGCGGCGTCGCCGATTGTCATTCCTGAGAAGCGTAGAAGGCGTGCGGCGATGCTTGACGACGTCTGGCCCGGCCGGCAATCGGCCTGGGCGACTGAGCAGAAGTGACGCTCACGCCGGCGCAGGGCGGAAAGAAAGTCTTGGCGAGTCAAAGCCAGCCGGCGTCGGCCTTGGCCGAACGGCGCAGCAAAGACCCGCGTCAACGCACCAAGCAACATCACGAGTGGCAAGAAGGCGACAAGACTTCCGGCCAAGAGCCAGGCTGATTCAGCCAGCCAACGGTTCGGTCGGGCCTGGGCAAGCGCCTTAGGCAGGTACTCACCCAGAACCAGGGTTACGATGACTAGTACGACAACGGCGACGCTCGAATAGGCCGGGCCGAATGTTGCCGCTGCAAATCTGACCACGAGCAGCGTGGAGAACACCTGGCAAAGATTCGTACCGACTAGTGTCGCGATAACAACTACTTCGCGCCAGGAAAGCAACCTGAGAGCGAGACGCGCCCCACCGCCCCGCAACTCTGCCCAGTGCGTCAGCCGAATCCAGTTTGCGCGGTATACCGAGGTCTCGGAGCCAGCGAAAAATCCAAGTGTGAAAACCAGCACTAGTGCAGCAAGCAGCGCCATCAGGTGTGCCCTCCGCCGACACGTCGAATGAGTACCTTCTCGAGCTTGTTTTCAACGACCGAATGTACCGTCAACTCCAGGTCGGCGACAACGATGCGGTCGCCCGGCCGCGCCAGCCGGCCCAGCCGTTCGTGAATAAAGCTGGCCAACCGGTCGTGTTCGACTCCGCGGAATGCGCCCGGAAAGAACCGTTCCAGCGTGGCAATGTCAATTTCACCGTCAACCAGTACCGTGTTTTCGTCCAGGTGGGAATACGGCAATTCTTCGGCTTCGTCAAACTCGTCGGTTATCTCGCCGAATATCGCCTCGAGCACATCCTCAAGTGTGACCAGTCCCGCGGTCTGACCGAATTCGTCAACCACGATGGCAATGTGTGAACCTTTCTTACGGAGCTCCTCGAGCAGCACGGGTAAACGTTTAGTCTCGGGCACGAAATAGGCCGGCCGGCACACAGCCTTTACCGGCGCAGTCAGGTCTGATGACGCGACCAGCTCCTTGGCATATGCGACGCCTACAACCCGGTCAATAGTACGGTCGGCAACCGGCAGCCGGGAAAAGCCAGACATGCGACAGACTTCAATTGCCTGACGTACCGGAGCACCGGCATCAAGCCAGACGATATCAATACGCGGCGTCATTACGCTGGACACGGTCCGCTGCTCAAGGCCGACGAGATTATGAAGGATTTCGGCTTCACGCTCGACAATCACCCCGCGTTCCCGTCCCAGACGAATCATCGTGTGAAGTTCGTCTTCGGAGAGTACGTCCGGCTCCGGCTTGCGGAGCGAGACAAGCTGACCGAGTCGGACCAGCAGCAACGAAAAAGGAGACAATACTAGTCTTACAACAGCCATGAAGTCCACGGCGAAGGCGGCAAAAGCATCCGGGCGGCGGCTGGCGATAATCTTTGGACTGACCTCGCCGAATACGAGTACGAGCCCGGTCATTACCAGACCACCAAAGCCCAAGTAGAGGTCCGGGTTCCTGTTAGCTCGGCCAGCCCAGTCAATGATTGCGAGGGTAAAGAAGGCCGATGCCGAGATGTTGACCAACAGGTTGCCAAGTAGTATCGTACCCAGAAGCCGCTCCGGTTCGGCGAGCAGTTGACTGACCCGTCTGCCGGCACTAGGTTTTTCCTTCTGGAGCCACTCTCGGCTGGCGTGGCTCAGGCTGAACAACGCGGTCTCCGAGCCTGAAAAAACGGCTGACAGGACAAAAAGTACGCCAATTGCGGCAAGATACCAAGGCCAGAGCATTAGGCTGTTGCCGGCGCGACGTGATGCTTGGCGGACGCCAAGACCAGTACTGTCACCACCACTTCTTGACCATCGTGCTGTGTTCTCGTACTACACATTAGACGCTCTCTGACAGCTCAGAGGCAGTTTCTATAGAACGGTTCCATCTCCCGGTGCGTAAAGCCCAGGAGATGAAGGATACCGTGCAACATCAGGCGTTTGAGCTCGTTATGGTACGCGACCCCATTTTCCCGGGCCTGAGCCCGCGCCCTGTCGCGCGAAACATATATTTCACCCAGAACGACCTCGCCTGTGTCCAAGTCGGCTGCGCCCAAGGGAAACGACAGGACGTCGGTCGGGCGATCCTGCTTCCGAAAGCGCCTGTTCAGCTCACGAATCCGGTGGTCGTCCACAAGTACGACATTGACACAGATAGCTGGCGGCTCTTGGCTCAAAGCTGACCGCCGCAGGTCAAAACGCGGAAGGTAATTCAAGAGGAACTGGTTGAGTGTCCTTGCCAGCCGGGCTGCGTCTGATTTCACCCGCTGGTCGCTAGTATTCAGGACCCGTATCTTCACCTCGGTTTCCCTCTTTGGCAAACCGCGCCTCGTATGCTGTAATTATTCGTGACACCAGCGGAGGCCGGACCACGTCCGTTTCGTTGAACCGCACTATCTTGATGCCGGGTACCGCACCAAGGAGCGATTCAGCTTCAACCAACCCGGAGGTATGCGAGTGAGGCAGATCAATCTGAGTGGTATCGCCTGTTACGATTGCCTTTGAGTTCCAACCGAGCCGGGTAAGGAACATTCGCATCTGGGTGGAAGTGGTGTTCTGGGCTTCGTCAAGAATGATATACGAATCCGAGAGTGTCCGGCCGCGCATGTACGCTAGCGGCGCCACTTCGATCACCTCTTCTTCAAGTAGCCGCCGCATCCGCTCACCGGGCACCATGTCAAACAGGGCATCGTACAGCGGCCTAAGGTACGGGTCCACCTTCTCTTTGAGCGTACCTGGGAGAAATCCGAGGGACTCGCCGGCCTCGACCGCAGGCCGGGTCAGCACAATCCGGTTCGCCCGACCCGAAACCAGTGCTTCGACTGCGGTCGCGACCGCAAGATAGGTCTTTCCTGTTCCAGCCGGGCCGATTGCCAGTACAACTTCGGACCGGGCAATTGCTTCAAGATAAGCACGCTGGTTTGCCGATTTGGCAACAATCGTCTTGCGTGGAGTCCGAACAACCAATATATCAGCGCCGGCCTCCGCTGGCTTAACTCTACGCCGGCTGGCCCTGATGGCGCCGACTTCCGCTTCAAGAAGTTCCGGCGTAACAGCCTCGCCGCTGCGGCAGCGCTGAACAAGCCGACCGAACAGCTCGACAAGCTCCTCCTGCTCCTCAGCCGGGCCGGAGAGCAGCACTTTGCCGGCCCGGACTACAATCCGGGTGCGAAAAAAAGCGGCAAGTGTATGCAGGGTGGCATCAGCCGGTCCAAGCAGCGCGACCGGATCAACCCCTTCGACATCGAGCTCCAAAGTACGTTCCCCTGCCTGCGTATTCCTCGTACTCCGAGGTCCTGCGCCCTGAATCAGTGGCTTGTCCCTTGGTTCTCCAATTGTTGACTGCTCTGAGTCCGGTCGGGGATTTCGGGCGTCGGACTCCCGGCGCCGCTGTCCTGTCCGGCCGGACTTCGCACCCGCAGGAGTTTCCTGATTCAAGTGGAGCCTTAAGCGATTGTAACCGGACGCCTTTGCTCCGTCAAGGAAGCGGTTTTCGTCGGTAGTATCCTCAATCTTGTGTAATTCATCTAAGAGAAGGGCAGAGCGTATATCCTTCTGTATGGTTTGTTAGTATTGGTCTATAAGGACTGCCAAACCAGGAGGATAAGCCCATGCCCTACTATCTGTGCCGCAGCAAGAAAGAGACGGACTGTCACCGGTACTATATTGAGCGCTGGCAGGAGATCAAGGACTTCTCGGCTGGCGACGAGGCCGAGCCGGTTATCGGACCGATGCGCCAGGCTCTGCAACGCCTGATGGAAGGAACTATGCTGGCGCAGTTGGTCGGCCACGTTGGCGCCAAACCCTGCGAGCGAACCGATACTCGGCGCGGGTATCGGGCCGAGTGTCTGGCCGGTGCGAAGCGGACCTACTTGGCGCAGAGCTACCGTGCTGCGGTGAAGCGGTTCCGGCGCTGGGCTCGGGAGTGGCAGGGCGGCGTGCCCAAAGCGGTGGCCTGCGTGGAGGAAGACTTGGAAGAGCTGTTGGCGTACATGAAGGTATTAAGGAAGCAGCGGGGGTTGTTAGCGAAAGTGCGGACGACGAATGTTATCGAGCGGATGTTTCGAGAGTTCCGCAAACGAGGCCGGCCGGTGTGCAGCTTCACGGATGCTGCAAGTTGTGACCGGATTGTGTATGCGGTGTTTATGGAGTGCAACAAACGATGGAAGGAACGCCTGCTATGGAAACCGAACCAAACTACACAAAATTCTTGACACTACCATGACCGGGCGAGGCCAAATTGAGTCGTACTTACCTTTCCCCGTATGCTCGGTCGGCCAGGAACCACGCGGACATGAAAACCAGCACCGTGGCCTAGAACACGAGTAGGTAGCGTAGCTTGGCGACCACAGTCCGGCTCGCCAAGCTAAGCGTACCCGTCGAATTGTCCGCCGATTGATCAAACGCGAGATACATTGTACTGCGTGGCCGGAACGTCCAGGCGTACATCACTCCAGCCCGATATGATCGGTACGGCTGGTGGCCGTCCGGGTCATAGCCGCACACCATCTCGCCCCGCAGGGTGAGTTTCATCTTGGGTGTGAAGGTCACGTTTGCTTCAGGCTCCAGGACAATAGTAATGTCCTCCGTTGGTTTCAACTCATACCCAGGCCGAAACTCGACCACCGGCCGGGCCGTCATGCCGAGTCCCAAATGATCCCCGACCCGTGCCCACAAAGTGCCCTCAGCCGAAGCGTTTGGTGCAAAACCGGCCCGGCGGTAGTTGTAGGTCCAGCTCTGCCAGTCCATACCAGCATAGAGCTGCAAGGGCTTGGAGTAGTCGGTGCAGGCGTGGAGACTCGCAGATGTAGTCCAGTATAGGCTGTCCATCTCCCACTTTCGGTCTGCGCCGGCCCCGGCTGACACATAAGAACGGTTGCGAAACGAGGCGGAGCCGTCGAGTCTGAGCCCTCTTGATAATCCTGGTTCATCCCAGGACTGTTCGCCGCCAATGGAGAATAGCAAGTTCCCCTGTTGAATCGGCCCCGAGTTGTAGAACGCTGGGCCAGCTGAGAGGTATACGCTCCTGCCACGCCAGGCGATGTACCCAGTACCGTTCACGTCGAAGAGCGAGTCCAGCAACTTGGCCGACAGATACGACGTAAACTTTCGACTCCGCCATTCGAAGTTGGTAGCCAGACCGAGACCTAGCGAGTCTCCACGACGGCTGCTAGCTCCAAACAGCTTCGCACAGAACGGGTCAAGACGCAACACACCATCCAGGCCCAAGGCGTGGTTGTGAAAAAAGGAGTTGTCCTTGCCGACGTACAGAAGTCCGGCCTCCGAGTTAGCTAGCAGTTCGCGCCGGAGTGCAAATACCGAGTAGTAGCTCATCGGCTCTATGCGCTCCTCGCCGGCATATTTGTAAGCGCTCCGGCCAGTTAAGGCCCCAAGTCCGCCGACCGACCATGGCCCGAACCGGCCGGTAAACTTCGTCCCGACCCATATCGGCACGACTCGGTTTCCGGGCAGTGGCTTGCCAATGCGGCGCGAGTAGAACAGCTGCAGCGGCTGAAAACCGGTGCCGAATGTCTCCTGGGCCTCGACGAAGAATGGCCGCTGCTCGGTGAGCGACAGTTCATACCGGGTCATGTTCACGCGGTAGGGGTCGGCTTCGATTTCCGCATAGTCTGGAAAGGTGGTCACCTGGAGCGAGGCAGTCGGCGCTGGCATCCACGACAGATCAAGCCCAACCCAGGGTTTAGGCCGAACTAGACCTTCCTGCTCCAACCGCATGAGAGCAACCGGGTACGCCTCGACGTGCAGGGCCGGCGCTGGCGGCCTGATTCTCAAAAGCGCACCCATCCTTGAGACCCGGAACCCGGTTTCTTGGTAGGAGCTCCAGAACGTCCGCTCGTTGGTGGCGATGGTCGAGCGGCTGAAGTCAATACCCCACCGGTCATTACCCGCGTCATAGCGCAGCGTCTTGAATGGAATCGCCATTTCCGCGGTCCAGCCCCAGGAATCCCGCTTGACCGCAGACTGGAATACACCGGACCAGGTCTCGGTCCAGCGGCCGTCGTCGGTCAGTCGGTAGGTCATCTCGGTACCCGAAGCCCGGACCGAGAATGCGTAGCAAGTCGCGTCGTCGTCAAAGGTATCCAAGAATACCTGCACCGCGTCCGCGGTTTCGCTCAGCGACGCATGGACCTTGTTCGCATCCCGCACCGCGCAGCGGAACGCAATGTACAGACTTTTCTCATCGTATAGGAGCCGGGCCACGGTGGATTCTGAAGCCAGCGCGCCGTACTCAGGCTGGCGCTGGATGAACCTGGTCACCATTGCCGCATCATCCCAGACATCTTCCAGCACGCCGTCAATCTTTGGCGGCCGGCTAGTCAACTTCGCCTCGATCTCCGGCAGCGAATCACCCGCAGGGGCCAAGGTGATAACGATGCAAAGGTATAGAATGTTCCGCAGCAATAGTCTCGGGTAAGACTGGCTGGCAGCTGGAGTCTCTGGCTCTGTGCGATTAGCTATTAGCCGCCGGCCGTTTGACCTTATGCCGGGTGTAGCAGCCAGAACTGCTCCTCCCCAAGCACGCCGGACAGAACACGGCCCTTGAGTTCGCAGCCGAAGAACGGAGAGTTGTGTGAGCGGGACATACCAAGGTCTGGCGTATAGGTCCACCGTGCTTCAAGGTCAAGGATGACAAGGTCAGCTGGTGCGCCCGGCTCAATAGACGGCTGGGGCAGCCCGAGTACTCGGGCCGGCCCGGTGGTGAGAAGTCTGATGTAATCCACCAGCTCTATTTGTCCGGACAGTACAAGCTGCTCGTAGCCCAGGCTGAACGCGGTCTCAAGGCCAATGATTCCTGGTGGCGCAAGATCAAACTCAAGGTCCTTGTCCTGCCGTGTGTGTGGTGCGTGGTCAGTCGCAATAGCATCAATGGTGCCATCGGCCAGGCCGCTGATGACTGCCTGCCGGTCCTGCTCGGTCCGCAATGGCGGATTGACCTTGAAGTTGGTGTCAAAACCGACCAGGGCTTCTTCGGTCAGTGTGAAGTAGTGAGGGCAGGTTTCCGCCGTAACCTCAACCCCGCGTTCCTTGGCGCGCCGCACAACGTCAACCGTTGCCGCCGCGGACACGTGCGCAATATGGATACGCGCTCCAACGTACTCAGCCAAAAGAATATCGCGACTGGCCGCTGCGGCTTCAGCCACGACCGGACTGCCCGCGAGTCCAAGTCGGGTGGAAATCAGGCCTTCATTGGCAACCCCGGGCATCTCTGCGAGTTCACAGTGCGATATTACCGGAATGTCGAACGCCTTGGCATACTCCAGGACCCGACGCATCACTTGGGCGTCACTGATCCAGCTTCCGTCATCTGAAACCGCTACTACGCCGGCCGTCTTCATTCCGGCAATCTCGGCAAGCTCCTTGCCTTGGCGGCCCCGGGTGCAGCAGCCGACCGGCAGGACCCGCGCGAATCCAGCCTCTTCGGCCCGGTGCAGCTCAAAACGTACCAGTGCCTCGGTATCCACTGGTGGCTCAGTATTGGGCATCGGACAGACCCGCAGGAAACCACCGGCCAGGGCCGCGCGCGTACCGGACGCTATCGTCTCTGCGTCTTCGTTGCCAGGTTCACGCAGATGGCAGTGCAGGTCAATGAATCCCGGCGCAATGTACTTACGCCGACAGTCAACCAATTTGGCGCCCTCGGACTTCACGTCCCGACCAACTCTAGTGATTCTGCCGTTCTCAATCAGAATGTTGCAGGCGCGGACTTTTCGCGTCGCCGGGTCAATTACCCGGCCGCCGAACAGAAATCGCCGGCGTTCCGCGGCGGCAATCAGTGATTTCGCCCCTGAAACTCCTGTCGTCGACTGCTTTGGGTCCGACTTGGGCTTCCCGGCGTCGGACGGCCGGCGCTCTGCATCAACAATCACTGGCTTGTGTCCGTCCGAGTCCCGCTCACTCGGCAACTGTACCTCCTCCAGCCAGAAGATACAAGACCGCCATCCGCACCGCGACGCCGTTGGTCACCTGATGCAGAATCAGCGCTTGGGGCAACTCCGAAACCTCGAAATCCATCTCCACCCCCCAGTTCACCGGTCCAGGGTGGGTGATGACAACATTCTGGTCCAGCTTCGCTAGACGCTCCCGGGTCAAACCGTACAGCATTCGGTACTCGCGAACCGAAGGGAAAGCACTCGACGAAATCCGCTCGGTCTGGACTCGAAGCATGTTTACTACGTCCACTTCGAAAAGTATCCGGTCAAGCTGATAGAATACTTCACAACCGAGCTGCTCAACGTAGCGCGGCATCATCGTCGGTGGTCCACATACCGCAACCCGGCACCCGAGCCGCGCAAAGCACAGGATGTTCGACCGAGCAACGCGTGAGTGCGCAATATCACCAACTAGAAGCACTTTTTTTCCTGCGAGGTCCCCGAGCCGCTGCCTCAGAGTGAAGGCGTCTAGCAGCGCCTGGGTCGGATGTTCATGACACCCGTCACCCGCGTTCACCACAAACGTCTTCAGCCGCCGCGCGAGGAAGTGTGGTGCGCCCGGCATCGAGTGTCTAACCACCACGCCATCTACCCGCATTGCCTCAAGGTTCTTGGCGGTGTCGAGCAGCGTCTCGCCCTTCCTTACCGCCGAGGTCCCGTGCGAGAAATTCACGCACTGAGCACTTAGCCGATTCGCAGCCAGTGCAAACGACGTAGCGGTTCTGGTTGAAGGTTCGAAGAATAGATTGACGATCGTCTTGCCCCGCAACGCCGGCACCACTGGAATCGGGCGTTTGAGCACTCCAAGGAAACTTTCGGCCTGCTCAAGAATCGCAATTATCTGCCGTTGGTCAAGTTGTTCGATTCCCAGAAGATGCCGCATCCGTTCCGGCATGGGGGACTGGTTGCCGGCTTCCCGGCACTGGAACTTCGTTACCTTGGTGACTGCCTGCTTAGTCCGGACGCTGTCTTGCGGCTTCCTTCTACTTGGGCTCACCTTCGCGTGACGTAAACCCCGTCCCGTCCATCTTCTTCGACGAGGCAGATGTCAACCAAGTCATCGCGTGCAGTCTTGAGAATCCGGCCGGTAAAATCTGGTTGAATCGGTAGTTCCCGGTGTCCCCGGTCAATCAGCACTGCGAGTTGAATCGAACGGGGCCGACCGAAGTCCAGCAGTTCGGACAGGGCGGCCCTGGCGGTCCGGCCGGTAAAAATCACATCATCCACCAGTACCACGGTCCGGCCGTTCAGGTCGAAGCCAATTTCCGATCCGCGCACAATCGGTGTCTCGGCTACCAGTTGCAGGTCGTCCCGATAGAGCGTTATGTCCATTGCGCCGACCGGTATCTTGGTTCTGCGGCCCCGACTTACAAGCTCGGCCAGCCGCCGTGCCAGCGGTACTCCACGGCGTTTGATGCCGACCATCGCCAAGTCGCCCACACCCTGATTCCGGTGGCTGATTTCCCGCGCCAGCCGGACGACAAGCGCACGAACCTCTTCAGCGGTAACTCGCGGCCCCTTCACTGTCACTTCACCAACAGCGAGACCGGAATCAGCACGCAGTAGCCCAAGACAAGAAGGAGCGGCGCAAGTGTTATCGAACCGCGAGCGAGCGTAATAAAGCCGATGGCCACGATCACAATACCGACGGCCATGATGATGTAATTCTTCCTGCCCAGAGCGACTTGGGGTCGCGCCGGTTTCTTCGGCGTCTTCGGTGGTGGCTGTTTGAGTGGTTTCTGCTTCATGCTAGTCCTTGCGCTCCATCTTAGCTGCGCCACCTCCAGTGTCAAGGCCCGCTTCCGAACCGCCGTGTGAGTTGTCGCCGCTAGTGGCCGGAAACTGTCGCTCAAGAAAGGCAATGACTGGATGGGGGTCTGCAGGCAAGAGCAGGTGGACTCCCCGGAAGTTGTCCAGAAACGTCCGGTGCGAGAATGGCGAGAGTACAACTCCGCCGGTCGTGCGAAACCATCTCCGGAACCGGTCCCACTCGTAGGTGTAACGGAACAGTCGCTTGTCAATCGTCACGCCCTCCTTGTTCATGGTACAGGTAATCGGCAGGAAAAAAGTATGCAGACTGGCGAAGAGAACAACGATTGCAACAACGGCAAGTGTTGGGCCGGCGTACCACCACCCGAAGGCAACGACGGCAATAAGCAAAAACCCCACCAGCACCGCCTTCGCCGGTGCATCCCCGGCCCGATGCACAGTCCAAGTAACACTGTTCTCGTTCTGGCTCGTGTCGTTCTGCATGCTGGGTCTTAGCTTCTTAGCAGGAATGGGCCCGGTCCGGGTCGAACGGACGACCGGCTGATTATGAGTCAGCTGCTCTGACCAACTGAGCTACGGGCCCCAGCCAAAGGGTAGCATAATCGCCCTTATAGTCAAGCCAGCGATCGCTCCCCAAATTCCGATGTAGAAGCTGAAGTCTGCGGTCGAAGGCGTTCGGCACAGCGGTTGTGATGCGATGGAGTGCTTGCGCCGCTTTGGCGTGACGTTGAGTTAGCCTCCGCAGACTGGTTCAGTACCAGAAATGACCTGGGTGGAAATTCGGCATGACGCCAGTAAAGGCTTGGGGATTCTGCCGGCAGTCGGGCAGCGGTCTAGGTCG
>JBDRUN010000067.1:3621-15437 GCA_039801365.1 candidate division WOR-3 bacterium | reverse complement strand
GCCCGAAGTCAAAGTGTCGCGATAAGCGCATCCTTCTCGTCCACGGTCATCGCAATGATGCCCTTGCGCCGGGGATTGGCGAACGCCTCGAGCCTGGTCCGCTTCACCTTGCCGTTTCGGGTAACGAAGAACACGTACTGATCCTTCTTGAACTCGCGCACCGCAACGTAGGACGTCAGCACCTCATTCTTATCCATCTCGACCAGATTGGCAATCGAACGGCCGCGCGAGGCATGCGAACCCTCGGGCAGCTCATAGACCTTCTGCCAGTAGCACCGTCCCCGGTCGGTGAAGAACATCATATAGTCGTGGGTTGAAGCAATGAACAGCCCCTCAACAAAATCTTCCTCTGCGACCGCAACCCCGGTGCGGCCCTGGCCGCCCCGGCCCTGGCGCCGATAAACGCTCACCGGCATCCGCTTGATATAGCCTCGATGAGTGACTGTGACCGCCATGTCCTCTTCCTCAATCAGGTCCTCGATTGACAGCTCCTCGACCTGTCCTCGGACAATTTCGGTCCGCCGTTCGTCCGCGTACTTCTTTTTCAACTCAAGCAGTTCGGTTCGGATCTGGCCCATCATCATCGCTCGGGATTCCAGCAAGCTCTTGAGCCGGGCGATTTCCTGAATCAGCGTCTTGTACTCCTCGTCAATCTTCGTCCGCTCAAGACTTGTCAGCCGGGCAAGCTTCATCTCAAGAATCGCATCGGCCTGGCGTTCGCTAAGTTTGAATCTCTTCACCAAACCAGCCCGTGCGCTCTCGGTATCCTTTGACTGCTTGATCAGCTCGACGACCGCGTCAATATTCTTGAGCGCAATCTTCAGACCCTCGAGAATGTGAGCCCGCTCCTCGGCCCGGCCAAGCTCGAACCTGGTCCGGCGCGTGACCGTCTCCAGCCGGAAGGCAAGGAAATTCTCAAGCATCTCCTTCAGATTCATCACCTTCGGCTGGCCGTTAACAAGCGCAAGCAATATCACCCCGAACGTGGACTGCATATCGGTATACTTATAGAGCTGATTCAGAATCAGCTCCATTGGCGTGTCGCGCTTCAGGTCCAGCACGATTCTCATTCCGTCCCGGTCCGACTCATCACGCAGGTCGGCGACGCCCTGGATTTTCTTCTCCCGCACCAGTTGCGCGATGCGCTCAATCAACGAAGTCTTATTTACCTGATACGGAATCTCGGTAATCACCATCCGGTCCCGGCCGGCCTTGACCTCCTCGAACTTCACCTTGCCGCGCAGGACAAGTTTGCCCCGGCCGGTCTCGTATGCCTCCCTGATGCCGGACAAGCCGACGACGGTAGCGCCAGTTGGAAAATCCGGGCCCTTGACATACTTCAGGAGCTCCTTCGGTTCCAGCTTCGGCTCATCAATCAACGCCACCAGCGCATCAATCACCTCACCAAGATTATGCGGCGGGATATTGGTCGCCATGCCGACGGCAATACCTGACGCGCCGTTAGCCAGCAAGTTCGGGAAAGCGGCCGGCAGCACCTCCGGCTCCTTGAGCCGCTCATCGAAGTTCGGTCGAAACTCGACCGTTTCCTTATCCAGGTCTCCCAGCAGCTCAACGGCAAGCGGTGCGAGCCGTGCTTCGGTATAGCGGTACGCGGCCGGTGCGTCGCCGTCAATTGAACCGAAGTTGCCCTGGCCCGCGACAAGCGGATAGCGCAGCGAGAAATCCTGAGCCATCCGCACCATTGCGTCGTAAACCGCGATGTCGCCGTGCGGATGGTACTTTCCAAGCACGTCACCAACGACCGAGGCCGACTTACGGAATGGCCGATTCGGCCCTAGCCCCATCTCATGCATAGTGAAAAGAATCCGGCGCTGGACTGGCTTCAGACCATCGCGCACGTCCGGAATTGCCCGGGCGACGATCACCGACATTGCGTAGTCCAGAAAGGACCGACGCATCTCATCCTCGATATAGACCGGGACTATGTTGCCGTCATTTGCCATCGGCGCTCAACTATATCCAGTCACACTCACCTGTCAACGAAGACTCAGCGCAAAGTGCGGCGGGAGGGTTTGATCCCTCCCGCCGGTAAGAACCGGGACTGCCTAGCCCTGGCGCAGCTTGTTCTTGTTGATGTAGGCCCAGAGGCCCTTCATCAGTTCGAACCACTTGATATCGGGCTTTGCGCCGTAGATGGCCTTGAGTGCCGGGTCGGTCTTCACCCGCATTGCCGCCAGGCCCTTGCCCGGACCCTTGAAGCGCAGTTTCTTCTTATCGGCGTATGCTATCAGACCCTTCATCAGCTCGGTTGGCTTCAGTTCCTTCTTCGGTCCAAACACGGCCTGCAGGTTCGCGTCCGCCTTGATTCTGATTGCGGCGAGACCCTTCTTAGCTGGCATGCTACCTCCTTTGGGTTAGGTTCCTTGTGGGTTGCCGGCTCTCCTGTGGGCAGCCGGCCGGACTGGTTCTTCCAGTCCTTTTTCTCGGCACGGAATGCCGCGCCATCGCGACGAGACTAGCGGAAACTCAGCCAATGTCAATATCAACTTGACACTCAACCTTGCCCCGACCAAGCGGGAAAATGCCGAGGGGGGGATTTGAACCCCCACGGAGTTACCCACTAACTCCTGAGGCTAGCGCGTCTGCCATTTCCGCCACCTCGGCATGCACTCCTGTCATTCCTACGGCCCAAAGCATACCGGCAAAGTCAAAAGTGTCAATGCCCCCGCACCTACTGCCCGACGATTCCTTGACTGAACAACGACCGACCCTATAATTCGCCGTGCACCCTCTGGACAGTATCCGTGCGCGCCTCGGCCTGCAAATTCTGTTCGACTTCAAAGACATCGGCGATGCCATCCGCTTTGCATCCCGGCACGGATTCGGTGCGCTTGAACTGAACCTCGGCAACATCCGCTTCGGCCAGCAACTCGCCAGCCGGCGTGAAAGGCGCCGGATTGCGGCCCTGGCCCTTGACCACGGGATAGTACTAGCGTTCCACGCACTCGAAGGCCCGTCTTTTTTCATTCCGAGCCGCCGCGCCTTTCAAGCCACGGTCAGCGAGTTGAAGCAAACTCTGGACTACGCGGCCGACGTTGGTGCAAGAAACGTTGTCATGCACCTCGGGTTCGACATGCACTACGGCATAGACGGCGGCAACCGCTACACCCATGAAGAGTTCCCGGAATACTTCGTGTCGGCAATGCACGAAGGCCTGACCCAGCTCAAGGCCTACGCCCGCGACCGCAGCCGCCTGTGCGTTGAGAACGTCGGTGGGTTCCGCTACGGACCCGCGGCAAAGGTTCTGCCGCAACTGCTCGGCGGCAGCCTTGGCCTCTGCTACGACGTCGGGCACACAAACATCCTGCCTGCAAACAAACGTCGGCACGAACTTGCGTTCTTCCGGCGCTTCCGTCAGCACATCCATCATACGCACATCCACGACAACAATGGTGTGCGGGACGAACACCATGCTCTGGGCAAAGGAAGCATGGATTTCCTGCGTATCTTCAGGTTTCTCCTGAACACTGACGCTCTTTTGGTATTCGAGGTCAGGCCAAAGGAAGCCGCGCTCCGAAGCCTTGACTACTTCAACCGGAAAGTAGCGCCGAACCTGTGACCGCGTGAATGCCCTCGTGACCGGTGCAAACGGTTTTGTCGGTTCGCACATGTGCGAACTGCTTCTGGCTCGCGGTCACGCCGTGCGGGCTCTGGTCCGCGAAACAAGCGACCTGGTCTGGCTTGAAGGCATGGACCTTGATTTTGCCTATGGCGACATGCGCCAGCCGGAAACTTTCGCTGCCGCAGTCCAGGATGCCGACTGGGTCTTTCACACCGCTGCGACCGTGCGGCCCAAAAACCCCGAAGACTTCGAGCGAGTAAACTGCGAAGGCACGCGGCTTCTGGCCGAGGCGTGCATCTCAGCCAAAGTCAAAGGGCTCGTATTCTTCTCAAGCGCGGCTGCGGCCGGCCCGGCTTCAGGCCCGCAGCAGCCCAGAACCGAAACCGAAAACCCTGCACCGGTCAGCCGGTACGGCCAGAGCAAACTCAAGGCCGAGCAGGCACTCGCCAGCCTGGCCGGAAGACTGCACTCGGTGATACTCCGCTTCCCTGCGGTCTATGGTCCGCGGGACAAAGACAGCCTCATGCTAATCCGTATTCTCAAAATCGGGGTGCGACCGGACTTCGGCGGCACCTTCTCGGTTGTCTATGTCCGGGATGCAGTAAGGGCCGCACTCATCGGTGCCGAGGCCGACGTTGCCTCCGGCTCGGTGTACTTTATCTCCGATGGCCGCGCCCACGACTACGACGAACTTGGCCGGCTGGCTGGCCAGTTGCTCGGCCGCCGGACGGTCAGACTCAAAGTCCCAGACTGGGCGGTCCGGTCCGCGGCCGCGGTCAGCGAATGGCTCAACCGCGAAGGCTCGATTCTCAATCGCGACAAAGCAAGAGAACTTATCCAGGAATGCTGGGTCTGCAGTCCGGACAAGGCAAAGCAGGAACTCGGCTTCGAACCGGAATATGACCTTAGCCGCGGTCTGGAACTGACGCTCCGATGGTACCAGGACCAAGGCTGGCTCTAGAAACACAGGCTAATGCGTAAGGAGTGGACTAACTCCGCAAGAAACTTGGAGCGGGAAACAAATGAAAACCAGTGAAGTACTGGCTGGGCTTGAGCAGGAGTGCCGTGGACTCGGCGTGAAACTCTATTATGACGACCTACAAAGTGAAGGTGGGCTGTGCCGGCTCCGCGATTCCTACTATCTCATCATCAACCGTCGGACATCAGCCGAGACCAAAATCAGAATCATCCGGCATGCCCTAGCTGAAATCAGGAGAAATGCGGCCGAGTCTAGCCCTGGTCTGACTACAGAAGCTGCCCGGCCCGAACCCACCCAGGTGCCCGGCCTCGGGCAGTAACAAGAACGCTACCTCCGCTCCCCGATCTGTTCCAGAAGCCGGCAAGCCTCTGGCCGGTCGTCGAGTACGAAATCCGCCGGATAGGTTGGATTCTCCGTTGCCAAGAGCAGATTGAGCTGGTCCCGTGCCTGTTGCCACTTCTTCTGCCGGATGTAAACCTTGGCCAAGTCGAGCCTGAGCAAAGTGTAGTTCGGGTCGTGCTTCAATCCCCTGAGCAGGTACTCCTCGGACTTGGCAAGGTTGCCGCCCGCAATACCGGGCAGCTCATAGTAGAGCACCCCAAGCGCATCGTACGCAGTCGGGTAAGTTGAATCCAGCTCCAGCACCCGAAGAAAGCTCGTCCTCAATGACGGAACCATGAACAGCGAGTTCATCACGCCCCTGGTCTGACCGATGCGTCCCTGGGCAACTGCCCACCACATCCAGCCATCCGGGTTACTCGGATTTACGACCTTTAGCGTTTCGGCAATCGAACGGGCACGCTCATAGAGCCGAATCTTCTCGGCCTGGGCCTTGGTGTTATCGCCCTTCTGGACATGAACGCGCGACCATAGGTACAGACCGCGCTCGTGCCCAGGTTCGAGTTGCCGTCCCTTGGCAACAAGCGCATATGCCGAGTCAAGATACCCCGGGCCCAGATGCCGGTTGAAAAAAAGATACGCGGCCCGGTTGAACAGCGAATCTGCCGTGCCGGCCGATGCCCGCGAAACCAGAAGGAGTAAGAACGCTGTCAGCACGCCGATCATCCTTCTGCTCCGCGCTTCCGTGCCTGGTATTCCAGCTACCACCCTCGGTGCTCCCTCATTTCCGGCTCAGCGCTCCGCATACATCCGGCTAATCTCATCACGAAAAGCCTCCACAATCCGGGCCCTTCGAGTCTTCAGCGTCGGGGTCAGAAATCCGTTCTCGACCGTGAACGGCTCCGGGACTAGCCGGAACGCCCGGACCTGTTCGTACGGTGCGAAGTTGGCAAGCGCCTTGGTGATTTCCTCCTCGAACAGCCGCCTGACCTCAGAATGACCTAAAAGTTCTGTAAGACTATCGTACTTGATGCCCTTGGTGCGGGCATAGTCCTCGAGTGCGAGCCGCGTCGGCACGATGAGTGCGGTCAGGTACGGCCGCCGGTCACCGATGACAACCGCCTGCTCAACATACTCAGAACTGCACAACGCCTGCTCGATTGGCACCGGTGCGATGTTCTTGCCGTAGGAATTGACAACAAGCTCCTTGAGCCGGCCGCAGATAACAAGATTACCCGAATCATCGAACCGGCCCTGGTCACCAGTGTGAAACCAGCCCTCTGTGTCAATGACCTTTGCGGTTTCCTCCGGTTTGTTCAGATAACCCTTCATCACGTTCGGCCCGCGCACAAGGACTTCACCATCCTTTCCGATTCTGACCTCGACCCCGGGAAAAGGCTTGCCAACCGTGCCGACTCGTTCCTCGCCCGGTACCGCCGCACACACAACCGGTGCGGTCTCGGTAAGGCCATAACCCTCAAGCAGATTGAAACCAAGGTTGCGGATGATACGGGCCAGCCGGCGTTCAAGCGGTGCACCACCCGAAACCATCAGCCGGATCCGGCCGCCGCCCAGCTTCTTTAGCTTACGCACAACCAGAAGGCCGAACAGCCAGCGCTTGAACGCGAGCCAGTACGAAGGTCGCTGGCGCTTTGCTGCCAGTCGGGCACAACGGTTATAGGTCCGCAGGGTCGCAATCATCATCATCCGGGAAAGCGCCGGCCCGGTCCGGACCTTCTCGGCCACGGCGTTGTAAACCTTCTCCAGCACCCTGGGCACGGTAATCAGCAGGGTCGGTCTGACTTGCTGGATGTCCTGGCGGACAGTATCAAGCGACTCAGCATAGGCCACGGTCGCACCGGCCAGCAGCATACAGTAGTATCCGCAGGTGCGCTCGAACATGTGACAGAGCGGCAGAAAAGACAGAAGCACGTCGCGCTCACTGATGCTGAACCGGCTGATTGCCGCCTCGACGTTCGACAGAATGTTACGATTGGTCAGCATCGCACCCTTGGGTTCACCGGTCGTGCCTGAGGTATAGACCACTGTCACAACGTCGTCCGGACTGGACTGATGCGGCTGACCGGACGCCGGGTTCTTGACCAGTGCCATTGCGCCGGTGCGGCGCAGTGACTCGAACGAAAATATCTCCCTGCCGGCCCGACTCTCGACACTCGGCATCTGGTACTGCGCGCCTGCGTCCTCGAACAACGTGATGATTTCCCTAAGACTCGGAACGTCCGCCATGACCTGCACAACATTGGCCAGAAACTCCGGCTTCTCGACAACAAGATGACTTACCTCGGCATCGTTCAGGATGTATCGCACGCTGTCAGCCGGCAGCGTGTGGTAAACCGGAACAACGATTGCGCCCAGCTTCATTGCCGCCAGGTCGGCCACGACCCATTCTGGCCGATTGTAGGAATAGATACCGACTCTCGTACCCGGCCTGACCCCCTTTTCCGCCAGACCAGCAGCAACCTCATCAACCATCCGGTCGAGGGCGGCAAAACTGATGCCCTCATAAACGGTACCGACCTTGTGCAGCAATGCCGTCCGGTCGGCGTGCCGTTCTGCAACCAAGCGGAACGACTCATAGACCGTATCAGCCATCACCCTACCCTGCCACACTTCCAGCCCGGCCGTCCTGGGACCCTAACCGTATGCGGCAGCTCTGTCGTCGCATCATTCCTTGCACTTCAGATAACTCTGACTCAAGATAGCCGGCTCGCCGGACAAGTCAAGACCAGCCTCTGCTTGTTGACACGCGTGATAATTTCCCTTATTGTCCTTGGTAGCGAAACTACCCATGATACCGGACACCCTCAGTCTGAACGGAGGCCGCCATGAAGCGCTTTGACATCCTGCTCGATACCAGCCCGCCGCGGAGCGCCTATGCCGACGGCGACCGCCTTGAAAGAGAAGAGAACGAATGGGTTATCTACCGTAAGGACCAGGTCATCGGCCGATTCCGGGTGGACCGCGTGCTCGGCATCACGATGGCTGAAATCGAAGAACGACCCTAAGCCGGTTGCTGACCAGAGTTTTCCGATTCAAAAACAGTAGCCAGATGAAAACTGAGAACTAGGCCCGGCCAAACAATCGCTTCAGACGGAGCCAGATAACAAGGAAGAAAGCCCGGCGGATAATGCGCCGGTCCATCTTCGAGGTGCCGGCCCGGCGCTCGGTGAAGACAATCGGTGTTTCCTTGATGCGCAGTCCCTTGCGCCAGATGGCAAAGTCAATCTCAATCTGAAACCCGTACCCGTCCTCCTTCAAGGAATCAAGGTCAATTGCCTCAAGCGTGCTCCGGCGGTAGCCCTTGAAACCTGCGGTCAGGTCTCGAATCGGACACCCGGTCACCTTCCGGGCATACATGCACGCGCCGTAGGACAGGAGCAGCCGCTTCATCGGCCAGTTCACCACCGACACGCCGTTACAATAGCGCGACCCGATGACAAGGTCGTACTCCTGAAGCAGCGCAATCATCTCGGGCAGCTTTTCGGGCGGATGAGAAAAATCCGCGTCCATCTCAAAACAGTAATCGTAGCCGTGTTCAAGCGCGTACTTGAACCCGGCAACGTACGCTGTGCCCAGGCCCAGCTTACCTGACCGACGCAGAAGGTGTACCTTCGCATTGTCCCGGGTCATCTGCTCCACCAAATCGCCGGTTCCGTCCGGTGAATTATCGTCCACAACCAACACCTCGAGTTCGGAAGACTGGGCAAGGATTGCCGGCACGATGCGCCGGATGTTGTCCGCTTCGTTATAGGTCGGTAAGATGACAAGCCCGCGCGGCACGGCCAATGATATTCACTGACTGTGAAGTGTCAATCAGAAGCAGAGGGAAAACGGCCGATTGACAACCGCAGGTTCTAGCCTAATATCCCTGCGTGGATTGCGGCCGCATCTGGGCTGAGATAAACCTCGACGCCCTCAACCACAACCTGGAACAGGTGAAGCGATTCACCCCGGGCCGCCGGCTCATGGTCGCGGTCAAAGCCGATGCGTACGGTCACGGTCTTCGAGAAGTTGCCCGTGAACTTGCCAGCAAAGTGGACGCCTTTGGTGTGGCCGGAGTCGAAGAAGGAATCAGTCTGCGCCAAACCGGGATTACGAATGCCATCCTCGTACTCTCACCTGCTCCCTACGCCGAGATTCCCGAAATCATTGAATACCGGCTCACACCTTCAGTCACCGAGCGCGAGTTTGCCCGCCTGCTCTCGAAGGAAGCACTGCACCGGCGCACCGAGGTCAGCGTCCACATTGAAGTTGACACCGGCATGGGCCGCACCGGCGTATCGGTCCAGGAAGCCTTCAGCTTCATTCCCGATGTTGCTGCCTTGCCTGGGCTTCATCTTGAAGGCGTGTTCACACACTTCCCGGCTGCTGATACCGACATTCTGTTCACTGAGACCCAGGTCGGCGAGTATCTCCGCCTTCTCGCCGAACTGGAGCAGAAAGGATTCGGCCCGCTCATCCGCCACGCCGCCAACTCGGCCGGACTCCTGAACGTCCCTGAGTCCCACCTGGACATGGTCCGGCCCGGACTTCTGATCTACGGCATCCTGCCTGAGAGCTACCACACCGGCCAGCGCAGCGCCAGCCTCGAGCTATTGCCGGTGATGAGCCTGCGTGCAAGAATCGTCAACCTGCGCAGTATGCCAGCTGGAACCTCGGTCAGTTACGACCGCCGATTCTTCACGCGTCGCGACTCCCGCATTGCGGTCATCACCGCCGGTTACGGCGACGGTTATCCTTACTCGCTGACAAACCGCGGGCAGGCGATTGTGGCCGGCCAGCGGGCACCGGTCATTGGCAATGTCTGCATGGACCTGACCATGCTTGACGTCACTGACATTCCAGACTGCGCTATCGGCGACACTGTGACACTGCTTGGCTCGGCCGCCGGCGGTTCGATAACGGCCAACGAAGTCGCAAACTGGGCCGGTACCATTCCCTACGAAATCATCTGCGGCGTCAGCCCGCGCGTTCCCCGGGTGTACGTCCGGAACGGCCAGGTCACGATGGTAAAGAACCTTCTGAACAACCATGGAAAAGAATAACGCTACGACTGGAAGCTCGCTTACCGACCTTATCTGGAGTCTGTCAGCCGCAACCCTGACCTATCTCGGCCGCGGCATAGCACCGGGTCAGGACAAACCCGAAGTCAACCTGAAGTATGCTCGACACACTATCGCCACGCTGGAAATGCTCAAGCAAAAGACCGAGGGAAACAGGACCGGGGACGAATCAAGACTCCTCGATGAAATGCTCTACGAACTGCGCCTGGCCTATGTCAAGACTGAAGAAGAGCAAGAACAGACGACGGACAAACCGCCCGAACCCGGCCCGGCCTAGGTTGCCTGCACGATAGTAACTATGCTGAGTATCAAGCGGCTTCTACTGCTCGTCGGAACCGCTGTTTATCTTCGCTGCGGCGGCACCGCCGGCAACAAGCCGGCCCTTCCGGCTCCACCGACCTCACCGGGAACCGAATCCGCGACCGCGCACTCAAAGCTCGTCGCCCCGGACCTTCCAACCATTGACCGCCTGTTCCCCGGGGCCGTGCAAACAAAGGAGTTCACCGATCCTTTCCCCTATCTCGGCATCTATGACTCATGTGGTATCCTGCTTGGATTTCAGGCCGAATCCAACCATGCCGGTACAACCGAATCCGGATTCTCCGGACCGGTTCCGGTCCGCGTTTTCCTTGACACTCTTGCCCGCGTACTCAGCTTCCAGGTCCTGGCCAACGACGAGACCCCGGCCTATCTCAGACTTGCCTGCGACAGCCTAGCCGGCCGGCTCACTCATTACCGGCCCGGCGGAAAAGGAAATGTTGACGCCGTATCACTTGCCACCCTTTCTTCACGTGCCATCATCGCCGGCGTTACCGGCATCGCTGACCGCATCGCAAAGGAAGTAGTTCCGGCCCGACTCAAAGGTGATTGACATTGCCGCTGCCGCATCTAGAATCTCTTGTTCAGACACGCCCTGCCTTTGGAGAAAACGCTCCTGCTCATAAAGCCGGACGCGGTGCAGCAGCACCGAACCGGCGAGATACTGCGCCGGCTCGAACAAGCCGGCTTTGTCATTGTCGGCCTGAAGATGCGCAGGCTGACCCGGCCCGAGGCTGAGGAGTTCTATGCCATTCACAAAGGGAAAGACTTCTTTCCCGGACTCGTCGAGTTCATGAGTTCTGGTCCAGTGGTGGCGGTTGCACTCCAGGGTCCGGGCTGTCGCAAACGACTGCGGGAATTCATCGGTGCTACCGACCCGGCCCGGGCTGCTCCTGGCACAATCCGGGCCGACTTTGGCACATCGGTGCGCACAAACGCGGTCCACGCATCAAATCCAGAAGAAGACACCGAACGGGAACTGAGACTCATGTTCCCGGAACTAACAAGCTGAGGAGGTAGTGTGAAAAAGACCCTTCTGTTCGCTCTCATCCCGCTGCTGGCTCTGGCCGGCACGATAACAAGGACCATCCGGTTCGACGCCCGGGACCTGCGCATTGAGCAGGCCAACGGCTATGACGTCGTCCAGATGGCAGACTTCATCACCACCCTGGAACCGGGCAAGCCGATGATGCCGGCCGCGGTCTTCAACGTGGTGATACCGGCAACCGCGACCGTAACCGACATCCGGGTGACACCGCTCGAACCCGAAGAAATCCCCGGCAACTGGCGGATTCACCCGGTCCAGACCCCGGTGCCGGTATCATCCCGGACCCAGCCGCCATTCGTGCCGCCTGACCCGGCGACCTATTCAAGCTCAGAACCTTACCCGGCCGAGCTTGTCCAGTGGTCCCGGACCGGCACCAAGTCCGAATTCCGCATCTGCGGCTTTATCCTGCACCCGCTTGTGTACATCCCGGCCCAGGGAAAACTGACCCTATATCGAAAGATGAAG
>JBDRUN010000067.1:0-3611 GCA_039801365.1 candidate division WOR-3 bacterium | reverse complement strand
AAGGTCGAAGTGACCTACCGGGAAAACGACGTGACCCCGAAACCGATGACCCCAGGCCAACTCGAGCTGTTCGGCTCTGACGTGGCCCAACTTGTCATCAACCCTGAGGACGTTCCCGCGTTTGCGCCGCCGGTCCGCCTGACCGACAACCCGGACGTGGACTACGCCATCATCACCCCGAACTCCCAGTCAACCTGGTTCCTCAACCTTATTGACTGGCGCGTAAAGAAAGGGTACAACACCCAGGTATTCACCACCGAGTGGATTGCAACCAACTACCCTTCAGGCCGTGACACCCAGGAAAAGATTCGCCTGTTCATCATTGACTACTACACAAATCACGGCCTCAAATATGTGCTCCTGGCCGGCGACAACGCTCAGGTTCCGGGTCGGCGCTGCCGTGCGGTCGTGTCCGGCTCAACCGGCGACATCCCGGCCGATGTTTACTACGCAGACCTGCAATGGTCATACGACGGCAACCGCAACAACATCTTCGGTGAAATTGACGGCGACACCGTTGACCTGTACTACGACGTTTACGTGGGCCGGGCCTCAGTTGACAACCAGACCCAGGCCAACACCTTTGTCAACAAGACTCTCTTCTACGAAAAAACTCCGACCACCGACTACCTGAGAAGGGTGCTCCTGCCCTATGTAATGCTCTTCTCCTCCAGCAACTACTCCGGCAAGGTTGTATCCGACTCGATTGCGGCCCAGACCCCGACCGGCTGGACCGACCGCTACATCGCCAACCCGACCTCGACAACACCGATGCGTGACTCCATCAACAACGGCTTCCACCTCTGCCATGTCGCCGCCCATGGCAACGCCACCGGTTTCTACACCGAGAGCGGCATTGCGATCTGGAACACCTCGGTCGCCGGCGGCCAGACCAACTCAACCCGGCCGACAATTCTGAACTCCATCGCCTGCATCTCAGGCGACTTTGAGACCTCAGACTGCCTGGCTGAAGCCGCGATGAACAATGCGAACGGCGGCACGGTCGCCTGCATGATGAACTCACGCGAAGGCTGGGGCACACCGCCCTCAATGGGCCCGTCCGAAAAGATGGACAACAAGTTCTACACCTACTTCTTCGGGTACGACACCATGGACATCGGCGTGCTCCACGCCCGGTCCAAGGACTTCTACGCCTCGGCGGCCCAGAGCCAATCAGTCTGGCGCTGGTGCTACTGGGACCTAAACCTGTTCGGCGACCCGAACCTGACCCTGTGGAAAGATACACCGACCTCAATGGACGCAGCCCACGCCTCAACGATTCAGACCGGAGCCCAGTCATTCACCGTCACCGTGACTTCAGGCGGTTCCCCGGTCCAGAAGGCACTTGTCGCCTGCTACAAGAGCGGTGAAGTCCAGGTCCGCGGCTGGACCAACTCATCCGGACAGGTCAGCCTTATTATCAACCCGCCGACCACTGGCACAATGTACGTCACGGTCACACATCCGACCCACCTGCCGGTCGAACACCAAGTCACGGTCACCCAGGGTGCACCCCAGCCCTATATTACCTTTATCCGGGCCGTTGTGGACGACGGCAACAACAACCGACTCGACCCGGGCGAGACCGCAAACCTGTGGGTAACAATCAAGAACATTGGCAATGCCCAGGCAACTACAGTCCAGGGCACTCTGCGCAACACCTCGGCCTATATCACGCTCAACGACTCAACCTCAAACTACGGCACACTCAACGCCAACGACACTTCGCGCGGCGACGTATACAACCTGACCGCCTCATCCTCTACCCCGCCCGGCACAAAGGTCTCATTCACACTCCACGTCACCTCTGGCCAGGGCTCCTGGGACCCGACCTTCGAACTCACGGTCGGTGCGCCGGCTCAGCCCGGAGCCATAGTCATGGACCACGACACCGGATACTGCAAACTGTCAGTAACCTGCCTTGGCTCAGTCGGCTACGATGAACCGCCTGGTGACCTGGACCTGGGCTCTGGGTTCTGCTATCCCAAGAGCGGCGGCAGCCAGCTCTACTACGGAAGCCTGGCAATCGGCAACAGCACATCCTACGTTGTTGACCGGTACTTCGGCCAGCCTGCATCCAGCGGCCCGAACCGCGACTTTGCCATCGTTGACAGCCTGCGCAACGTTCTGCCCCCGGACGGCGGCGACGAACACTTCCGCTGCGCAATCAGCGACGCTGCACATTCCGCACCCAAAGGCCTGCGCATCAACCAACACTCATTCCAGTGTGCGAACCCGGGTTACGACGACTTCGTTGTCCTGACCTACGACATCGCCAACAACGGCACAAGCCAGATTGACGGCCTCTACGCCGGCATATTCGCCGACTTCGACATCGGCTCGGCACCGACTGCCAACATCTGCTCATCCGACGTCAGCCGGCGACTCACCTTCATGCGCCAGTCCTCAAACGCCAACCCCTCAGTCGGCGTGAAGATACTCGACCCGAAATCCTACGCAAACCTCGCCGCGGTTGACCACGCGCGATACGTTTACCCTGACTCCTGCATGTCCGATGGCCAGAAATGGCGGTTCCTGAACGCCACCATCACCCAGCCGAACTCCAACCGGGCCTACGACTGGTCCTTGTGCGTCTCAGCCGGACCTTTCAACCTGCCGGTTGGCGCAAGCTACCGATTTGCGGTTGCGTTCGTCGGTGGAACCAGTGGCGCTAACATCCGCGCCAACGCCGACTCAGCCCAGGCCTGGTACGACCGCAACACCGGCATCTTTGAACAACCGAGTCCAGGTTTACGGGATGCGCTTGGCCTGACCTGCGTACCGAACCCATTTACCCGCACGGTCAACATCAGAATGCAACTCCCCTCAGCCGGACACATAAAGCTACAGGTATTCGACATCTCAGGCCGCGAAATTGCGAACCTCATGGACCAAGAACGCGGCGCCGGCAAGATTGAAGCCATCTGGAACCCCAAAGGCCTTGCCAACGGCGTGTACCTTGTGAAGGCCTCCCTGCCGGACGGCTCGGTGACCGAAAAACTAATGCTTCTCCGCTAGACAGAAACACTCACGTCGCAAAGGGGCGGCCCAAAAGCCGCCCCTTTCACATTCCCCACCAAAGACCGCAAGACCCGCTCCTCCTGTGCGGCCGGCAACAAACAACACACCTCTGCCAACCCACCTCAACCTGCAACACCACAACCGCTCGCTCCCACCCTGCTCAACCAGCCTATTCTGCCATCTCGCCTTGCCGCACCCACATCCATGTGGCTATTTGCCGTCCGGTCAATCACCTGCACTGTCAGCAAGGCCACCGCACGGATTTACCCACACGCAACCCCACGGTCAACCCGCAACCCAACCTAACAGCTAACCCGCAAGACTACCCAAGTCCTTACCACAGAGATTGTCCTGGTGACGATCTGACGGCCAACCGCAGAAACAACCTCTGAGTCTATCCGACATACTAATCCCCTGACAAACAAAGAGGTTATCTGGCTGACTAATCCTGCCATTACCTGACCGATTGTCCGGCAGACTACATGTCGGGCTACCTGACAGAGATACTATCGAAAGCTGTGGAAAAAAGATGAAGCGGTGTCTACAATTCTATGTGTATGTAGTAAGACCGGGCGGAAGCCCGAGAAAGG
>JBDRUN010000066.1 GCA_039801365.1 candidate division WOR-3 bacterium | reverse complement strand
ATGAAAGTAACCGCGGTCCTGAAACCTCAGGCCAAGCGGGAGGGTGCCATAACCGACATCCTTCACTTCAAGCCAAAGTAGGCGCTCAAACGTGACTTGGGGCGGCCTTCTGGCCGCCCCGTTCTTGACCGGGAAACAACAATGCCTATCATCCAGTACTGACCATGGAGGCAAGATGAAGAAAAGAGAACCGCCCCGCGGCTCAACGACCGCAGCAACGCTTCAGGCTGCGCTCGCACGAGCTGCCGAACTTGACATCACACACCTGGTCGTCGCCTCGACCACCGGCCGGACTGCCCTGGCTCTGGCTCGACTCCTGCCGTCACAGATGCAAGCGGTATGCGTCACACACCATGCGGGGTTCAGTAAACCTGGCAAGTCCGAGCTCAGCGACGAAACAGAGAACAAGCTGGCCCGTTTCGGCATATCGGTCCTGCGCACAACCCATCTGTTCGCCGGGATTGATCGGGCAGTCCGGATGAAGTTCGGCGGACTGTACCCGGCTGAGATTGTCGCCAGTACCTATCGAACGTTTGGCGAAGGTACCAAGGTCTGTGTTGAAATCTCGGTCATGGCCCTTGATGCCGGACTAATTCCCTTTGGCAAGGACGTAATTGCCATCGCCGGCACCGGTACAGGTGCAGATACCGCACTTGTCATTCGACCAGCTCACTCTCGGCAATTCTTCGACACCAGGGTCCGTGAAATCATCTGCAAGCCTGCAAGCTGGTAAGGAGTCATAATGAGTGAATGTATCTTCTGCCAGATAGTTGCTGGCAAGGCGCCGGCCCGCAAAGTGTACGAGGATGAACACACCCTCGCATTCCTCGACCTCTACCCTATTTCGAGGGGCCATTGCCTTGTCATTCCGAAGAAACACGTTGTCTGGTTTACTGACATCGAGCCGCAGGACGGTATTGCTGGCCCGTTTCTGAAAACGGTCTATTTGGTAGCCCGCAAGATAAAGCACGCCTTCAACTGCAAGTACGTGACGCTGCTTCTGCGTGGCACCAGGGTACCGCACCTGCACATGCTGCTTGTTCCTTCAATTGAAGGCGAAGAGAACATCCTGGACAAGACGCTTGAGTTCCATCACTTCTGCCAGGCACGGCTGAAGCCGCAATTCTCAGACCGGGAACTCGACGAGGTAGCGAGAAAGATAGCAAACGCTCGGGTCTAGTGCCGGCGTCCGCCGGATTTGCCCTGACTGCGACTTTGAAGCTTCCCACGGCCAACCAGTTTCAACGCTAGGCACGAAACTTCGGGGAAAGCCCGGAATCAGCACTCGCACGCCACAACCCTGCTTCAGGGAGCCTTAGTGGACCTTGACGACCGTCTGGACCGTCGAGTGCCGGCCAGTATCAAACAACAGAACGTAAACTCCAGGCGTGACCGACCGCAGGTCAAGGTCAAGTGTGCCGGTACGAGCAGCTTTCAGCAATCGAGCGAGGACACAGCGCCCGGTTGCATCGTACATCCGAACCTGCACCGTCCCGGTCAGGGCTGACCCTATCGCCGAAACAAGTTGACCGGTTACCGGATTCGGACAAAGCCTCAACCGACCGTCTGCTTCCGGCACTGGCCCGAACCCATCCGGCCTTGTGATGCCGGTCCTGCCGATGATGGTGAACGGCCGGGTAGTGACGCATGAGACCGAGCCCGACGGGCCGAAAACAGTGTAGCGGATATGACACTGGGCTGAAGGACAATCCGGCACGGTCCACTGGTATCTGCCACTGTTCCGTAGGCTGTCGGCAATCGTCTGCCAGGGTCCACCTGCGCCATGGACCGAGAGTTCAAGCCTTACTCTGGTGTCCGCAGCGTTCTGCGCTTCGCTCCACCAGTCTATGAACCGGACCGAACCGGCAATGAGACGCTCGCCTCCCCGCGGAAATCCCGGCATGATGCGCAGACTATCTGCGACCGACGCTTCCCTGAAGCAGCGCACGTAGTTGCGCGTACCCGAAACCGCAACCAGGGCAACATCCGGAAACCCGTTGTGGTCAACGTCTCCACCCGCTCGCAACGTCCGACCGGTGCCAGGTGACGGGGTCGAAAACGTTGCGGTCTGGGTCCAGTTCCCCTGACCGTCACCACGCCAGACAACGCCGTTGCCGTTGCCGAACCCGACCAGGTCCACATACCCGTCACAGTCCATATCACATAGCCAAGTTGCCTGAACCCCTGTGCTGGGCAGACCTGCACTCAGACTGACCCAGCTATCAGCGGCCGCTTGCCACTTCCATACCCCGACTCCGCCGGTGGCGTTGACGAAGGAGAACTCCTGGGCTCCGTCATTGTCAACATCGCCCAGCGCCACACCCAGCCGGCCCTGCGACTCACCTGGAGGCAGATTGCGGTCGGTCAGAACGAAACGGCCTGTGCCATCGTTGAGATAGACCGAGCCATACTGATGGCCAACCACGAAATCAATGTCACCGTCGTTGTCAATGTCACCGGTTGTCACCTCATTCTTTGACAGCCCGCCGACAAAACCGAAACTTTGCACCCAGTAGCCGGTCCGCTGGTTCAGATAGACGTGGACGCCGGCCGAGCCGCCGAACGAGTTTGAGACCAGGTCAAGCCAGCCATCACTGTCAAAGTCCGCGAAATCAGTGCCGAACATGCCCCAGGTCTCGCCGTTCGTAGCCAGACCCGAATCCCACGGTGTCCAGTTGCGACCCGTGCCGTCGCCGAGCGCTGCCTCGATTAGCTGGTCGCCGAAAGGAACCCCGGAGTAGTTGTGATGCATGCCGTATCCCACATCGAGCAAGCCATCGTTATTGACATCGCCGACCGCAATACCACCGTATCCGAAGTCGCCCGACATGAACACGCTCCAGTTTCCCTGCCCGTCGCCAAACCAGACCATGACGCCGTGCTGGTCGGTATTGACGTAGGGGCTGCCGTGGTCGCCAATTGACAACAGGTCAACGTTGCCGTCGTTGTTGACGTCGGCGAACTCCAGTTCGGTCTTGCCGCTTTCCATCGTCGGCGGTATCAACCCAGCCGAACTTTCCACATAGCTCAGCTGAGCCAAGGCGGTTGCCATCGTACCGCCCAGCAGCAGAGACAAGGCAGCTGCTCTGCCGTATCTGATTCTCTTCATTGTGCTCCCTTACAAGACCAGTGATCATTGTATGGCCGCTGCCCCTGACGTCAATGAGGCAGTCAGCACCCAGTCGCACGTCAGCCCCTAGCCCTGAGCTGACACGGTCACTAACGGAAGTGCTCAAGCGCCTGTTTGGCCTTGGTGTAGGAAGGGTCCAGTTCAAGCGCCCGCTTCCAGCGGCTTCGGGCCAAGTCCCTATTTCCTTCCTGCCAATCCAGCAGCCCGAGGTTGAAGAGCGTAACCACAAAGGTCGGTTCTATCGCCAAAGCCTTCTCGAAATACGTCCGTGCCGATGTGAAGTCGGACTGCATCATCGCGATATTGCCGAGATTGTTCCAGCTCGAGGCCGAGTTCGGGTCCAGTTCGCACACCTTCTCAAAGCACACTCGGGCTGAATCAAGCTGCCCGGCACGGGCAAACACATTACCGAGCTGACCATACGGCTCCGGGCTCGAGGGGAACCGATCAACTGCGGCCTGTGCGGCAACCCGGGCCTGCTCCAGCTTTCCCATCTCAACGTAAATAGCCGACTCAAGGACAAGCACGTTCTCCGCCGAGTCGTACTCAAGCGCAGTCCGCACCTCGCCAAGCGCATCCGCAAGCCGGCCCTGCTGGAACATGCCCATCGCGGCAGAAAGATGAGTCTGCGCCTGATCCTCAACTCTGCCCGGCCCAAGTACACCAGCCCGGCCTGCACCGAACAGACCGGCGTTGAAGAAAACAAGAGCGCCCGCAAGAAGTGCAAGCCCGATACCAAGCTCCCTGCCTCTTGCCTTTGCCAGGCGCGTAACGCCATACACGGCAAGCACGATGAGAAATGGTACCATCGGCATCCGGTACCGGGCAGTCACGAAGAATGCTACAAACGACAGCCCAAATGAAACAAGAAAAAGAAACACCGGCATCCATCTTCGCGCAATACTCCGACCAAGGTAGATGCCAACCAAGGCCAGCGGCAGGAGCAGACCGAACGGGAACTTGAGAAATACTGTCTGAAATATGAGCAAGTTCAGAAATGTGAACCGCTTGTAGTAGTAGATGTTCCGGTTGTTGGATACCTCATAGCCGGAAAGTAGAAGATACGTCTTGCGCACTACAAGCCAAAGTGCTCTGAGCGGCTGTTTTCGCCAGAAGTCCAGGCCCTGGCCAAGCCAGTATCGGTCAATCTCAGCACCCTTAAGTTCGCGTCCCAGTGCCTTCTCGGCCTGAGTCTTGACATCGAAGTACCCGCCCCACCAACTGCCGCGCGTGCCCGGCACAATCGCAGTCACCCCGTCCGACTCCGGATTGTTTCCGATGTAGAAGTTTGTACCGGCCTGCCACGCAATGGGCACAAACGTTCCCGACACAACGTAGTTCCTGACGGTCACCGGAGCAATCACGATGCACACCGCGCCGAGAAACCACCCCAGCCTCGACCACACCTTGCTGCGGTACTTCACCAGCAACCACACCGCGAACACGGCAACGAATGCGAGCACGTTCGGTCTGGCGATTGCCGCCAGCCCGAACACGAGACCAGGCAGCCACCACTGCCGGCCGTTCTCCAGAGACCGGTACAGCAGCACCATGCCCAGAAGCACCAGGAAAACGAGCAGAGAAGGTATCAGAAGCTCACCGTCAAAATACACCGCGAGCGGATACGCGGCCATCACCAAGCCCGACGCTACCGCGACGCGTTCCCTGGTCCGGTCGGCAAGTCCGGTTGCCTGTTGCCGACTCTTCAGCAAGCGCCGAGCAAGCAGGAAGACGAACCCGCAGCTTGCACTGCCCAGAACTGCCTGCGCAACCCTCGCACCAAACAGACCTAGACCGAGCTTGTACAACCCGGCAAGAAAGTAGGGATACAACGGTGCCCGGAAAAAAGCGTCTCGGATGAACTCTGTATTGGAAACGATCGCCAAGGCCCAGCGATGGTGATATTCCGCATCCATCTGTGGCGCAAAGAACAAAGGGTCGTGCTGTCGCGCCTGCAACAGGTATATGAGCCGGACTGCAAACCCAGTTCCGGAAATGACAACGAACCAAAGCCAGGCCCGGCTCTGACCTTGAGCTGCTGGTCCAGTTCTCTTCACCGATGCAGTATCGCCAATCCCTTTTCCGGGTCAAGTATGGCCCGTGAACCCGGAAGGCCGGAAAGCTTTTAGGGACACTCCCCTCCTGTCTTCACCGACCCAAGGTTTTGACTTCGCGGCCGGTCTGCCCTATTCTTGAGTCATGAAGCAGGGCAGCGCGGAGCCGCGGCCGATTGCGGTTCTCGACGACTTCTTCTCCGAGTATCTCGGGTGCGACCTCTCGCTGGTGCCACCCGGCAAAACGGTCATCACCGCCTCTTCCCGCCGCGAACGACCTGAGCTGTTGTACGGCTACACATTCCCTTTGTGGATGATCCTGACCCAGAGCCGGTGCGCCATCTCAGTCCAGGGCAGACTGCTCAGGGCAGTCTCAGGTCTTGCCCGGACTATCGGCCTTGCAAACCTGCGTCGGCCAGAGGCGGCCAGACGGTTCGTCGTAGCCGCAACCAGGGTACTCGGAATCCGCGCCCGGGTGTCTTCAAGCTCAGGCCCGATTTTCTATTGCCTACGCGAGAACCTACGTTTCTGGCAGGTCCATCCGTGCCGTCCGATTGAGCCCGATGATATTCCGACCATTGCCGCGACCGGGATGGCCGGGTCGTGGCTTGAACATTCGGTCCACGAGCGTACTGCATTCGCAGCATATCATGGGAAAAGACCGGTTTCGATTGCGGGTACGTTTCCGGTTCCCCACATGGCCGACCGAGTTGCTGACATCGCAGTGCCTGGAACCATTGAGGAATTCCGGAATCAGGGCTTTGGTCGTACCGCGGTCGCGCATACCACAAGGGCAGTACTCGAGCTCGGCCGCATACCGGTATATTCAACCTCCGATGCCAATGTTGCATCCCAGAGGACCGCACTCGCAACCGGGTACTTTGAGTACGGCTGGCAGTTTCGGGTGCATCTTCCATCACCATAGGTGCTGTAGCTGGCCTCGCACAGCACTCGAATCGGACGGTAGACTCGCCTTTTCTCAGCCTACCACACTCGGGAGAGTTGCTGCTTGACACCTCCCAGTACCAGGACTAACCTTGCGTCGTGGTCTGGAACCTGCGTGTCCTTTTCCCAGCGCTGCTGCTCCTCAGCACCGGCATCACCCTCGGCTGGTGGGACACCTGGCCGTATCTTGAGCATCAGGACATGCTTGGCCGCTCAATTGAGATCTGTGCAGTGCGCTATCCGGAAATGGCTTCAGAAATCCAGGCATTTCGTGACGAGATGCTCTCCGGCACTCACGACGAGGACTACGATGAAGATGAGGTCAACGGTTCCTATTGCGATTACTCAGGATACTGTGTTGCGGTTCCTGGCGCGTGGTGGCCGACTGCACGCCGACATCTAAACGCAATCCAGTGGGTCCATGACACTCAGAACCCGAACAACTGGGCAGCAGCAGTCGCAGCCTATAACTTCAATCGTGCCGACGCCTACTATATGCTGGGTCACATCATCCACAACCTGCAGGACTTGTTCGTACCGGCGCACGCTCACATCTCTCCCCATGGAGCCGGCACTTCCGGTCTGGTCGAGAATCATTCCTGGCCCTTGTACTTCGATAACTTTGAGCAATACTGTGAAGTTACCTCTAATGAGCTCAACCGCGCCCGGCCTGACCGCATTCCCGAGGCCATGCTTGATACCCTGATGGTAAGAGCTGCAGCGTTCGCCGCGACCGATGTTGAATCAGTCGGATTCAAACCATCACAGTACTATGCACCACCGGATGCGCCCGGTGGCTGGGGCCGGTACCGGCCTTATCCGTCTGGCGGCTACCCTTGCGGCAATGACCGCATCTCAAATTCCCTCGCCAATTCCTGGTCGCTCTGGATTGTACCGGCCTGCTGCGAATATGCAGCAGCGGCAATCCGCACATTCTGGCTGGAGTGTCGAGGTGTTGGCCAGACCGATGCTCCACTGGCCCGCATACTACCTACCAGCCCACGCTCGCCGGTCCGGACCGGCTCGGTACTGGTCGAATCATCCCGGCCGGTTGTCGTGCGGTTCTTCTCGCCGGACGGACGACTAGGCGCATCAGTGTCAGGCACGTCCATCCGCTGTCCAGAGCTTGCGCCCGGACCGTGGTTTGTCCGTGTGCTTCTCGGTACCGACTCCGCCACTTTTGCGCTTAGCGTCATCCGCTAAGACCGGATTCGATTGATAGCTGGTGACATCTTCCCTTGGGATGCATGTTCTATCTGCTTCGGTATCTGACTCAGGGCAAGACCAAAAAGCTAACTTCCTGACTGACCTTTGTTCCGGCCGCAAGTTGAAGCCGGTGCCGGCCAGGAACAAGATTCCAGAACAGAGTGAACGGCGCTTGGACCCGAGCAAGCTCTTGACCGTCCAGAATCCAGGCGGCCTCAACCGTACCTGGAGGCACCAGTCCTTTGAGCAGAACCGCCTGGCAATCCCGGCTTACATCCGGGTCAATCTTGAACACGTCGTCCTCGTCCGGGAAAAGCACTGAGGGCCGGTCGGACAACTCCGATTCTTGAAATCGGGACTCTTCTGGGCTTGCCGGCGGCAGCGGCATACCATTGTCTGCCATCCACGACCAGTATTCGGCTGGGTACACCTCAAACACCCGCTCGACCCCGGGCTGACACGCAGATGCAAGCTCGCCGGTCTCAGGATTCACACGCAGCACTCGGTGAACTGCGCATGTCTCGCATGGCTCATCGCCGGATGCGAACAGCTCAATCACCGTACCGGAGCAGAACCTGCCCGGTATCTGCCCTGACTTAGGACAAACCGGCCTGCGGACGATACCGGCTGGCTCGGAAAATCCGGCCGGCTCTTCTCGCTGGACTGTGAGCATCACGTCACGGAAGAGCGGTCCGGCACCGCTTACACCCGATACCCGGTGCATCGGTGAGCCGTCGAAGTTGCCGACCCACACCCCAACCACGTAGTCCTGTGTGTAACCGATCGTCCAGTTGTCCCTAAAATCTTTGGAGGTTCCGGTCTTAACTGCACAGGCAAACGGCAGGCACAGACAGGAAAACGAGCCGAATGACGGTGCCCGAGCTTCGTTGTCGCAAAGGATATCGGTCACAAGAAAAGCAGCCTGAGGACTGAACACCCGCCTACGGCTGGAAGTTGTCTCTGATCCGGTTTCAAACGTCGTGCGAACTGGCGAGTACTCACCGCAATTGGCAAGTACACGATAAGCATTCGTCAGCTCAAGCAGCGATACGTCACCGGTTCCGAGTGCCAGAGCTAGGCCGTAATAGCCCGCGTCTCGCTCAAGGCTTGTGATTCCACATCGGCGCAGCACGTCCAGCAGCCGTGCCGGTCCGACCTGCTCGGCAAGACGTACTGCCGGCACGTTATAGGACGAACCGAGCGCAGTACGGCAGCTCACCGGCCCATGGAATGCTCGGTCGTAGTTCCGCGGCATGTAGTCGCCGGCAAGCTCGGAAAAGTATCCGGGCAGGTCTGATACAATACTCGCAGGCGCAAGCCCCTGCTCGAACGCAAGAGCATAGACAAACGGCTTCACTGCCGACCCGGGTTGCCTTGGGCTCAGGCAGGCGTTGACCTGACCTGCGTCCGGCGAGAAATAGTCACGTGAGCCGACCATTGCCACTACGTCCCCGGTCCTGCGATCAAGCACGACTACCGCGGCATTGGTCACATGATAGTCCACAAGCCGGTTCAGTTGCGCCTCAACCAAGTCTTCACACTGCTGTTGCACACACCAGTCCAGAGTTGTGCGCACCGTTCCCGCCTTGAGCCTCGAACCTTGAGCCTTAGACTTTGCGGCAAGCACCATATCCACAAAATGTGGAGCGCGGAAACGGTTTCTGGGCACAGCCGGCACGATGCTCTCCGCAAGCGCAGCCTCGTACTCCAACCCGCCTATCCTGCCCTGCTCCAGCATCGCTGCAAGAATCCAGCGCTGGCGTTCCCGTGCACGGCGGAATCGTCGGTACGGGTCATACTCTGCGGGCGACCGCACGACCGCAGCAAGAAAGCAGCTCTGAGCCAGCGACAGCCGGTCCGGGGTGCGATCAAAGTACAGCCGAGCCGCAGCGTCAACTCCGTAAACCTGATTCCCAAACCACACGCGGTTGACATAGGCTTCAAGGATTTCACGCTTGGAAAGATGCAGCTCAAGCCGTATGGCCTGCAGCATCTCTACCACCTTGGCAAGAATGTTCCGGCGTCTTGCAGGATACACGCTTCGCGCCAGTTGCTGGGTGATGGTTGAGCCGCCGGAAACTACCCTACCGGCCCGCAGATTCGCAAGCACGGCCCGGGCAAGTGCTGGTAGGTCAATACCGCAATGGTAGTAGAATCTACGGTCCTCGGCTGCAAGCACAGCTTCAAGAAACCATGGGCTAATCCGGTCTAGCCCGGCCCAGTATGACACACCGTATTCTGCCGAGCGAACTTCGCGTAATACGACTCCATTCCGGTCGGTGACGACCAGCGCGGCAAGCTTGTCCCCACGCACAAGAGCCGGGCTCGGCGGGATTGCGAGATACAGTGCCAGACCGGCTCCAAGCAACTGCACCAGCACGGCAGCCACGGCCAAGAGCAACCAGCCAGCCAATCGCTTCCTTCCCATCCTGCCTTGCCTTACGCAGTCAGCGGGTAATGGTAAAAGGGCCCTGCCTCTCTGGCCGCAAGGTCGGGGCAGTATGTCTTGGTTACCCATTGGTCATCCGGAACCGGCCGCTGCTCATTTGATGTCAACCCACTGCTGTCCGGTACGACCGAACACCTCGGGCGAATACATCTCCTCGACCTTTGTCGCCGGCATAAAGAAATGGCCTCGGGTCAGCGCTTTGACAAGGTAAGTCTTGGTATGGAGGCCTTGCCGAAGGTAGGTTGCGAACAGGACGTACCGGTCTTCGTACTTCTCCTCGTGGTCAAAGTCACCCCACAGGTAGAAGCCGGTTTCTTCCTGCATCTGCTCTGGCAAACGAGCCGATTTCTGCTGCTCCGTCTCAAACGACGTGTTTACGATTTCCAGGCCTGCGGGCAGCGGGTCGTCAACCACGACGTACAGCCGGTCCTGAGGTGTGTACACCCGAAGGGTCACCAGGTACTGCTCACCGCGCATGAAGTCAGAACCTTTGCCTAACGGCCTGATGGTCTTCTCGATTTTCAAGCCCTCATCCGCAGGCTTGAGCTCACCCTTGGGCGCGTAGGACAGCCGCAGACCGTAGTAGAGTCTGCCTTCCCCCCGCTTTACGACTTCGACCGGCACCGGCCTCTTTGCCAGACTGTCGAACGGCACCACCCGTCTTCCGACTGCAAGCGAGCGACCTGAGAACGTCTGGCTGAGCACAGTCTTTCCCTCAAATCGCACTAGGGCCACAAAATCCGGCCTTGTCTTCTCGTATACGCGGTAGAACGTCGCCATCGCGCCGAACACGTACGCGTTCTCCTGGGTCGTGCGCCAGCGACCGGACTTGCGCTCAGCGATAAGCCATTTGACCACCTTTTCCGCAAACTCAACCTCACCCCGGGCCTCAAGCAGTGCCTGAAGTACAACCGCGGTAGTCCGGACATTGGAATGGAATATCCAACCGCCTTCCATCTCCTCTTCGTAATGGGCCGAAGTCGGAGCGAGCTTCAGTTTGTTGTTTATTGCTTGGATGAGCCTGTCTCCAACAGTACGTGCGCTGCCTAACCTAGGCAACAATGCGACCGTCTTGAGCAGGTACGCCTTGCCAAACACTGACATCTTGTCCAGCGACCCGGACAGCGCGTTCACGTAGGACTCGGTATTCACGTCCCAAAGCGTAAGCGCATAGACCGCAAGACTCCTTGTTGTCAGATACTCGTCCACTGAGTACGGCCATGTTTCATCCCTCCGGCCGTACCCGAGCCAGTTCACAAGATAGGACTTGCCCAGTTCGACCACTCCGCTGTTGACTTTGTACCCGTTGCGCCGGGCCAGTGCCAGAAGATACATACAGTATGCCGAAAGAAATGGTGATGGCCGACTCCACGACTCGACCCCCCAGAAATGGAACCCGCCAGACTCGTCCTGGTACTTCGGTACCAGGTCAAGCTCGGTCTGCACGAACCGGCGCAATGCGTCTGCGCGCAGCTCAGACAGCCTGAACTGGTTGATTATTGCCTCACCACTGATAAACGGTAGAACCTTGCTCAGCCGCTGCTCGAGGCACTCATAAGGATAGGTGCGTAGATACTCCAGCCCACGCTCCAGTCCGGCAAGGCCAGACGACGCCACAGTGACTTCAAGCCCGCCGACACCGACGAATGCATCAGCCGGTGCGCTCAGGGTCTGTACGGCAAGCGTATCCGTTGTTTGCTCGTACACCGCCACCGCCTCAGTGACAAGCGGGTTCTTGACCGGCAGACTGAGCTTGAGCCCGTCCTGCTCAGCGCCGGCCGATGCATGGAAAGCGAACTCGGCCTGAGTCCCTCCCGTACACCGGTATGAAAAGAGAACTTCCAGCGGTTGGTTCGGCTCGACCTCAACCTGTCGGCTCGTCTCGCCCTCAAGCTCGGCGCCCTTTGCGCAGGACGCCCTAACGTTCACTGTCATCTTCTTGTTGGTCCGGTTGTGCACCATCACACCGGCTGAGAACCTGTCTTCCGGTCGGACAAATCTGGGCAGGGACGCAGTTAGCAGCAGCGGCTTGTTTGTCTTGAATCTTGCCTCACCAGAACCAAACCGGTCCTGGGTGGCGGCAACTGCCATCACCTGCCAGGTCGTCAGATTGTCAGGCAGTTTGAACCGGACCCGAGCCTGGCCGTTGCCGTCTGTCCTGACCGCGGGCAGCCAGAGCGCAGTCTCCATGAACCTCTGCCGATAGGCGAACTCGTACTCGCCATTCCTTCCGTTGGCTGGGCGTTCGAGCCGGTCCATGCCACCACCCCCTGCATTCTCGCCCTTTTCGCCGTAGTTACGCTGGCCAATGACGTGCAGCCGCGACTCCGCGGTTGCTACCGCGAGCGAACGTGGAGCATAGAAGACGCTGAACGGGTCTGGCGTCTCATAACCGATAAGCTTGAGCACGCCCAAGTCAACTACCGCAACTGTTACCTCGGCTGCAACCGGACTATTGGTCTGGTTCATGACCGACAGGTCAACGACTATTTCCTCACCCGGCCGATATTCGTCCCGCTCCGTTTCCGCCTTGACCACGAGCTTCTTCGCATCCGGGTTGACTGGCAACTCGACATAGCCGATCTTGAAACCAGGCTTGCCCAAATCCTCGCCCTCTTCTCCGAACTTGTTATTGGCGGTCCGACCCTTGAAGAGCATCACTGATACGAACACGTTGGGAAGGTATTCTTCCCTGACTGGAACCCGCACCAGTTCCGCATTACCGGAAAGTGAGGTCACAAAATAGTCAAGCACGAACTCACGCTCGACCGTAACAAGTGCTTTCACGTTCTGCCAAGGCGACTTCACCAGAATCCGCGCTGTGTCTCCAGGTTGGTATGAACCCCGGTCACGCACCAGCTCTACCACATCATCGTCGCGCATCATCCAGGCCGCCTCGCCTCTGCCCGCGACCCAGAATGCAAGGTCGGTCCGCACCGGATTACGACGTCCGTCTCTGGCTTCAGCCTTGAGCCAGTAGTACCCTGGCCTTGTCGGCTTGAACCATCGCCGCACCGGCCCAACCTCAGTCCGGAGCTTGAAAGAACCAACCACCTCATCCTGTTTCTCACTCACCCACGAGTAACGCCCGCCGGTCCGAGCCTTGCGTGCCGAACGCCAGACTCGTCGGAACACGGTAACGGTTACCCCTGTGCCGGGCAACAGCCTGCCCTCAGGCGCGGCCGCAATCACGTCCAGGCCCAGCGAATCCCCAAGCTCAACAAAATCCTCGCTCGCCTTCAATCCGACGTACCGGTCGGCCCGATGCACCAGGAACGACTCGCGTCCGGAAATGCTTCGCTCATTGGCAGCGAAGACCGTACCTTCGCACGTTACTCGGCAGGTTGAAGTCCTGTGTCCGAGGTCCAGTCTTGCCTTGAGCCTGATGCAACCCTCGGCATCTAACCTACCAGAGCCGGACGCGAGCACGGCCGTCTGCTCAGCAACTTGGTCAACGGACGGACCCCAGGTGAAGCCTTCGTGTCCCGGGGGGACGAAAAATGAAGGTTCGAGCACGATACTCCAGTCCACCCGGTCCTGTGCCATCGGCGCTCCAAATAGATACTGGCCGCTGACGGTCGCCTCGAACCAGTCGCCGGCAACGTACTGCTCTCTCTCAGCGCTTACTCTGACATCAAACTCAGCCGGCCGGTACGCTTCAACCCTGAACGACCCATAGAAGTATCGTTCACCCTGCTCGAACGTAACGTTATAGTATCCGGTGACAGCGTCAGCACTTAGTGGCACCGCTACGTCAAAGCTTCCCCATCCGGATAGGGTCAGTCCGCGCCTGAACACCTCTTGGTCCCGCGGGTCGGTGACCGTCAACACACCCTCGCGCCTGGACGGCGCCACCCAGCGACCTCGGGACTTATCCCTGATAATTCCCTTGAGCCGAACCGTGTCGGACTGCCTGTACAACCCCTTTTCGCTGAACAGAAAACCGGTCGGCTCAGTCGGGTCCGGGTTCCAATCATAGCTCACCCCGAACTCGTACGGGTAGATACCGGTTCCCCAGTCTGAGTGCACGAACGCTTCGCCCTCGGAGTTGTGCACGAACATCCACATCCGCGGACTTGACCACTCGTTGCGCGACGAGACGCCAAGCTCAGTCCAGCCCGGGAAGAGAACAAACCCGGTTCTATCGGTCCGACCGGTCCAGAGCAACTGGTTACGGTCGTCTCGAAGCTCAACTGTCGCATCAGCAACTGCCGAACAATCAGAGAGCCGTGTCACGTAACCAAGCCCATTCTCAGGTGAGAACTTCCCGCTCAGACCGAACGGTGTCACCTGGACGAATGCCCGGCAGTACCTCGAGCCCCTTTCTGGTTCCCCCAACATGTCGAGCTCAAAGAACAAGTACCCCGATCTCCGGCCTGCCAGCCCCGGCGTAAGATTCAGGGGCAGAAGCGTCCGCTTGTTCCTCGCAAGCCCCGGCTTCCACATCTTCTCGTACGTGAAGGTCCCGACTGGCTGCTCAGCCGTAGCGTTTCTGGTCTCGTACTCGTAATCATGCTCATACTGCGCTCGCCAGAACGGAATCACCTGCCCGGCATCGAGCCGACGCATCCTGATTGCAACCGAGTCAACGTTCACCATCCATACCGGGTGCTGCACCTTATCTGCGGTCTCTACGATGCCGGCACCGGTAGGCATTGTTACTCGTGGCCGAAAAGATACTGTACGCAGAGAAAGGCGTACGTCCCGACCCAACCGGTTCCCGAACTTGTCCGAAAGCCACTTTGACAGTACCACCTCGTAGGTCGTCTCAGGCTTGAGTTCAGCGTACACGTAGTGGTGGTCGGTGGCATAACTGTAGCGTTCCTTGGGCAGGCGGACCTCAGGTCTGAACTTCACCCAGCGAAGCAGATTCTCCTGTGGCACCGGGTTTGAGAAAACAAATTCCACCGGGTCCTCTGGGTGGTGACCGTCCTTATCCGGAATGCCCTGGAACCGGAACCGGTTGAATGTGGTGAAGCCGAACTCGCGTCTTTCCACAGTCCCGAGATTGCCCTCGCGTGCCAGCAGCCCCGATTCCAACACAACGTTGTACCTTGTCTGTATCCGCAGCCGACGGACCGGTTCAAGGACAAGCGCATTTGATGAATCCGTCGCGTTGTACCACCAGACGTGTTCGGGTGGTTGCTCGCGCCGACCCGGACGCCGGATGCGAAGCGGGACAACCGTGCCGTCCGCAGCTTGGAGTCGGATGAAGCGCCTCGCCCGAACCGGGTCCATCGGTACGTTGAAATCAAGCCATATCACCGGAGCAAGCTGGACCAGCTCCTGGTTGTGATACGGCGTTGAGTTCTCAAGCTGCGGTCGGACTGTCTCAAACTCAAACTCGCAATCCTGCTTGAGCATCCGGCCGGCCAGCGACCTGACACCGCGCGGTATTTTGACCCGGAACGCGGTCGCTACCGGAAGGGATGTGTCGGGTCGGAACGCAACTGTCCTCGCACCAAGCCAGTGGCACGTACCACGAATGTCCGGCGCGATGAGCAGCGGAAAGTCGACGCTCTCTGGCACTGCCTCCAGTGCCACCATTTCATCATCGAATGTGACGATGATTTCGGCAGCTTCATCAGCGCCTTCGACCAACCCGACCGGTGTGGCCGCGACCACATGTAACGGTTCGGCCCGCACAAGCTCTTCTTCAGTGAAAACCGGCATTGTTATTCTTCTGGCCGAGACCGACCCAGGTTTCGGGCCTGCACAGCCAGCAACAGCCAGCACCGTGCAAAGAACCGC
>JBDRUN010000065.1 GCA_039801365.1 candidate division WOR-3 bacterium | reverse complement strand
GGAGCAACCTGTATGCGCTCAAAGGCGGCAACACGCAAGGCTTCTTCAAGTACTTCCCTGGTCCAGACACCTGGCATCAGCTTGACACCGTGCCTGGTAACGGCAGCACGGCCAAGAAGAAGCGGGTGAAGGCAGGTGGTGACCTAGTAGCCTATGGTGGCGGAGCGTTCTTTGCCCTGAAGGGCAACAAGTGCTACGAACTGTGGCGCTATGTTGAAGGCACGACTCCATACGGCCTACCATTCGTGGCCAGCCGTTCTGGGGTGCAGGCTGGACTCAGTGCACATCGTTCAACGTTCAGGGTCTCGCCCAACCCGCTTGCTGGTGGCTGGGCAATGGTGCGCTACAGCCTGCCCAAGGCCGGGCCGGTGACGGTGACTGTCTTTGATGTTGCCGGCCGGTCGGTCCAGCGGCAGACGCTTGTGGCGAACAAGGCTGGTGCGGTTGCGCTAGACCTGCGCAAGGTTGCATCAGGCATATACCTTGTCCGGCTTGACGCTAGCGGCTACTCGCAGACCCAGAAGCTAGTGGTGCAGAGATAGACCGATTGGTCGGGTCGTACTGATCCGACATCCAACGCCGGGGCGGGACAAACCCGCCCCGGTGAGTTTACGCTGCGAGCATGCGGCACTTCTCGGTCATGCAAAGTATCACAGCAGACCTGCTGTCGAAAGCTCTAACGGGAGAACTGACGAGAAATTGCCGGGTGTGCTACCCGGCGACGGAAACAATGTCGAAACACCGGACTCCGAAGCTGCAGCAGAGAGTTCTTCTGGCGCATTGCGTCAGGGATATTGCATGCAACCTGAAGCCTCAGGCGGCTACCAGCGCTCGCGATGGACTTTGTCTGGGTCGTACTGAGTGCGGGGTTCCTTTTCTTCGGCCGGATGACCGACCGCAATAAGGCACAGGAGTCCAATCCCGGCTGGAATGCCGAGGAATTCCTTGATTGCTCTTTCCCGGTCCGGCCTCGGGTGCACGCCGAGCCAGCAGGTACCAAGCCCCAGCATTGCCGCGGCAACGAGAATATTCTCGGTCGCGGCCGAGCAGTCTTGAATCCAGTAGTCGGGTGCCACTTCAGTGTCACCGCATACCGCGATGCATGCTCGGGCAGTCGCGAGCATCTTGCCGTGAGGGTGAATCTGGGCGAGCTGCGTAAGCCTTGGCCGGTCGGTCACGACCACGAATCGCCATGGTTGACGATTGTTGGCACTGGGCGCAGCCATGGCGGCCTCAAGGAGTGCTTTCAGGTCTTGCGCTGCTACCGGTTCGTCAGTATATGCGCGGACACTCCGGCGCGCGAATATCGGCCTAATACGCTGATCCATATTTTCTCCTGTTGTTGCCTCAAAGGCTAACTGGCAGCCGACGGTTTTTCAAGCCTGGCGTTTGGCATGTGAATCAGGTGCCTTGCCCCTGATTCTCCAACCGGACCGAAACTCAGAATTCCGAACTCTGAGTTCAGAATATCCCCACGGGTTACCTAGACTCCGTGCGTCCGACGCCCGGCGTAAGCAAGGCTGTGCTCCCTCTGCACGCTTTCAGGCCATTGGCCCGCCTAAGCAGGGCTGGCAGCCAGCCTTGACCTAACCCGTTGTTCAGCGCACGAGAATAAGTCGTGCACACAAGGCGTGCGCTGTGGTTGTGAGGACATAGGCTCCGGGCTCAAGACCTGTGGTCGAAATCCGCAGTTCGTGATGGCCGGCCGCAAGTGACCCAGAAAACAGCTTCCCGGCAAGTCGGCCTGAACAGTCCCACGCGCTCACCGTTATTTCCTGCGGTGCGGCAAGCGACACTGTGAGGCTAACCTGAGCGCCGACGCGGGTAACCGAACTGCTGGACAAGAGCCGGCCTTGAGTCTGGCCTTCCAGCACGCCGACTGGCACGTGGCGATAGAATCCAGTACGTTCTTTGTTGAACCGGAACGTTGGGCAGGGCAGGGTTGTCGAGTCGGTCGGACCTTCGGTGTCCCATACATAGAGCCGACCGTCGCGGCCTTCCATCAGGATTTCGTTCAAGTTATCGCCGTCGAAGTCAGCAACAAACGGTGTGCGCGACATCGGAATGATTCCCTCGATAAATGCGTACGATCCGACATCAGGCAACCAGTAGGTAGGGAATCCACGCCTGGGCCAGCCGGTCAGGCTGTCACCGGTCTTGGTGATGACATAGAACGCCGAGTCGCATCCGGTCGTGGCGATTTCCGGGCCGCACCCAAAGTCCAGGTTCGCGACCCCGGGTGAGTACCAGACCGCGTTGCGGGTTGTGTAAGGAAACCCGGACACCGGCGTGCCGTTTGATCGGAATGCGTGGACCCGGCCAGACCAGCGGGTGTTGTCGGTCTGCCGCCCGGAGGTGCCGGTGATGATTTCAAGCGAGCCGTCGGCATCAATGTCAGCCACGGCCGCGGAGGCGAACGCCCGGGTCACGGGATTTGGCGGGTAGTAGTTGGCGTCAAGGGTCAGGTTGACCGGAAACCCTGAGAGCATCACACCACTAGTGTCAAAGCAGTCGAGCCAGCCGGTGCGACGGCAGAGGATGATTTCTGGCGCACCGTCGAGGTTTACGTCGGCCACGACGGGCGAGGAATAGTCCGGTGTGTAGCCCGCACCCGGGCCTTCGGTTATCCATGAACGGCGGACCGTGCCGTCCGAGTTCAAGATGAACAGCCGACGCTCAACCAGCGGGTAAGGATACTCGCGCTGAAACCGGCCGGTATGGCAGACGATTTCCTTTTTTCCGTCTCCGTCGAGGTCCGCGACCGCCGGACTGGTGTAGGCACCATGGCGGTCGAGCGTGTCGGAGTAGAACAGGCATTTCCAGAGCGAGTCACCATCATGGCGCAGGACGTAACATCCAGCCCCAGGCTTGCGAATTGAGCCAAGGTCCTCGACGTGGACCACGACCTCGAGCGTGTCGTCACCGTCCACGTCCGCGGCCGCAACCTCAGAATGTGACTCGTGATATGGGTCCTCGGGCCAGCCGGGCAAAATGAAGGGCCAGCCGGGTTTTGTTCTGCCGGTCATCCCGTCGAGCACGTAGATGCGGTTCTTATACAGTGGCGGTTCGGCGAAATGAGTCTCGGCCATCGGCATGATGATTTCGTCGCGGCCGTCAAGGTCAAGGTCAGCGAGAGTGACCGACGGCATTTCCGGGTTGCCGGAAACACCCCAGGTGTCAGACCAGACGAAGCTAAGGTCGTCATCGAACACGACGAGCTTGGTGATATTCAGGTCGTTCGGCGCAGGCTTGGACAGACGGCAGACGATTTCAAGTCCCGGGTCATTGTCAAGGTTCCCGGCGTTGACCGCTACGCCCCAGCGGCCGGATAGGTCAATGATTGTGTCGTCGAGCGCTGCCAGCTCAACGGAGTGTTCGCCGGCAGGTGTAGTCTTCGTCAGTACGAAGACCTTTCCCGGTGGCAAGAACAGCGATGTCGCACAAAGCACGAACAACGAAGAAATCATTGTTGCCTCCTTGCACAAGCCTAGCACTACGTTGGCTAGGGGTCAAGAATGCCTGCGGTTGGTTTATCGTCTATACCACCGCGGCGGACCGCTAGAACTCCACGCGCTCCCAGAAGAGCGAGTCGCGGGTAAAAGTGAAGAGCAGGTAGCCGTTAGTGCCATAGTCCAAGTCAAGCGACATGGTACCGGCGATGAAGTGATGGACGCCGGCGATTTCGGTATGACGCCAGCCATGAATGTGGCCGGAAACTATCGCGTGCACCCGGTATTCCGAGAGCATTGATTCGAGCCGGAGGCGCTCAGCGGTGCTGGCCATTCGCCACATTGTGGGTGTGATACCGTCGTAGCAGGGGAAGTGAGTGCAAACGACCTTGCGGCAACTGCGAGATTTTGAAAGTTCCTGCTCTAGCCATGCAAACTGACGTTCGCCGACCGTGCCCTCGGCCGTGTCGAGGAAGATAAGCTTCAACCGGTCCGCGATCGTGACCGAGTAGCAGCTAGGGCCGAAGTTGTCGCGGAAGCGCTGCCAGCCTTCTTTCTGGTACAAGTCATGGTTGCCGATAGTCGCGTAGTACGGCACGCCGACCGAGTCGAGCGCCGCCCTGATAGTAGTCACTTCTTGCTCGGTGGCGTCGTTGGTCAGGTCGCCGAGCACGCAGAAGAAAGAGATGTGCTTCGGGCCGATGTCTTCGCGGAAGCGGCCGAGGAGGTGCTTGCCGTCGGAGCCAACCTGAGGGTCGCCGAATACCGCAAAGCAGAATGAGTCGCGGGAAACTTCGACCGGTTCGGGCCAGGGAATTTCACCAGCGATGCTTGCTTTGACTCGCTCGTCAACTGTCGGCCGACAAACAATCTGGGCAAGGTCCCATCGGCAGCCGGCACAGACAAGGAACAAGGCCAAGCGAAGCAGGCCAGACAGCCGGCTAGAAGCCATGTCTTACTCCGAGTTCGGCGGTGATTTCCGGGAATGAGATGAGCAATCCGGAAAGACCGGTCATCGCGGTGCGACAACGGCAGACAAAGCTCAAGTCCGAAGCGATACGCCAAGAGCCGGACAGCTCCACCGGAAATTGCTGAGGATTGTGCAGCTCCATCAGGTTGACGTTGGCCAGTTCGGCTGACGCAGAGAACCGGCCAAGCTCAATGAAGTCCCATCTTGCCCGGTAGAGGAAATTCACCTCTGGCGCGTCACTCGAGAACCACCAAGGCAGCCAGTAGCGGACCGTGCTGAAAACCGGTGCCCGATAGGCGATGCCCAGTCCAAACAGTGCTCGATGATGCGGTCTGACGTCTAAGAGGAATATTGCCCGGTTTTCGCCCACGAGCCAGTCATTCCACTGTTCGTGCTGAAGCCCAATTTGGACCTGGGCTTGCCAGAAGTCAGTGGCGTAGATGCCTGCTGTCAGTCCGAGTCGGGAAAAGCCGGGATGATCGAACGCGCTGAAGCTTGTGCCCGCTTCAATTCGGATGCGGTGATGGGGGGCAAAACTGGCGCGAAGCGTGCCCAAGAGTTTCGACTCGACACCGGCTTCGTAGCGGTAACCGATAAATAGTTGCTGTTCAGCGGCGTATGCCAGGGACAGGACAGGGCCGAGGAGTAGTAGAATCAGTGCGAACCGACCGGGCTTCACTGACCGAGCATAGAGCAAGACCAGCAGCCGGTCAAGCAGCCTGCGCCGGGTGGTTTCGGCTACTCGATCTCGTAAGTTATGTTGACCGTGTGGCTGAGCTTGGTTTGGCCCGGGGCGAGTGGTGTTTCGCCTAGTTCCCCACCGCGGTACTGGGCTTCGACGTTCGCCTGAGCATAGTAGCCGCCATACCAGCCGGGTTCGACTTCAGATATCGAAATCGGCCGGCCCAGCTTCACGCCGGTTACTTCGGCAATCTTTTCGGCCTTGACCCGGGCTGCCTTGAGTGCTTCGACGCGTGCTTCCTGATTGTACTTCTTCGGATTCTCGACCGTGAAGCTGACGTTCGATACCCGCGTCGCACCAGCGTTCACCGCGGCATCGAGTACGCTTGAGACTTTGCCGAGGTCGCGGACATTTACCCGGAGCGAGTGAGATACCAAGTAGCCTTCGAATATCTGGCGGCCGGTCTTTTCTTCGTACCGGTAACGGGGCGACACGGTCAGACCGCCGGTCTGGATATCCTTGGGCTCAATGCCCTGGGCCTTTACTGCGGCCAGTACTGCTTCGACAATGCTGGCGTTTGCCTTGTAGGCTGCGACCGCGCTGTGCTTGTCTTCGGTCTCGACACCGAAGCCGAGATAGCAGATGTCAGGCGTCACGGTCACCTCGGCGGTGCCGGTGACGGCCAGAGTTCTGACGGTCTCGTCTCTGGTTGCGGCAACCAGTGGCACCGTACAGAGCAGAGTCAAGAAAAGGGACAGGTGCTTCGTCATAGATGCTCCTTATGTCTTGGCCCCCATGTTGCCGTCAGTATCGGTGTTTGTCAATCGCGGCCCGAAGTTGCCCCCTACCTTGCGTCCGAGTATAATACGATAACCGTTGCGCTGTGCGGTAGCGAAAGACATTCTGAATTGCCGCGCAGTCCGCGTAAGACTACAGGACAGGAGAAAACGTGAAATACTCAACAATCGCAGCAGCAGTCACTGGCATGATACTACTTACGGCTGGTGCCCTGGCCGGACCGGGATGTGGTGGCTGTGCCAGAGCCTGCGGTGAACAACGGACAATGCCGGAGAGCGTGCAGCTTATGACACTGACCGGAGACACAGTTGACCTGGTTGCGGAACTCAAAATCGGCCCGAGAGTTCTTTTCACCTTTACTCCGGATTCAGCCGGTAGGTTGGTTGCGGCCGCGGTGCAGAAGGCAGCAAATGAGTCAGGTGATACGACGATCACGCTTCTCGGCGTTGTGTGCGGCTCAAGGCAGATGGCGGTTCAGGCGCAGGAAGAGCTGGGGCTCAATTTTCCTCTTGTGCTGGACCGGGGCTGTGCCGGTTCCCTGGTGCTTGGCCTTGCTTACTGTCCAGGCGCGACATTCGTAAACCGCGAGGGTGCAATCGTGGGCCGGGCGTATGTTTTCACGCCCGAGGTGCTGGCTCAAGGGTTCGCAGCGATACGCAAGCCGACCGGAGAAACAGACCCGGTGTGCAAAATGACGGTTACACCCAAGACTGCGGTCAGTTCTTACGTGCACAAGGGAAAGACCTACTACTTCTGCAGCAAGGCATGCCGGGCCGCGTTTGTCAAGAACCCGGAGAAGTACCTGAAGAACTGACACCGGGCGTCCGACGCCTGAAACCCGGGGCGACCCTGAAGACCCCGACCGGAAGAGAATTGACCGGGACTTTACCCGAAGCGGGTTGACCGGTGCGGGCAGTTGCGTAGAATCGCCACATGAAAGAGAAGCTGCCGGAAATAGGAAAAATATCCCAGCAGGTATTTGAGGAACTGATTTACCCACGGCTCGGAGCGAAGAGCCGTAACGTTCTTGTCGGCCCGATGCACGGGGTAGACACAGGAATCGTTCGCATCGGCAACCGGGCCGTAGCGATGACCACTGACCCGGTGTTCATTGTGCCCGAATACGGGTGGGAACGCGCGGCGTGGTTTGCTATTCACATTCTGCTTTCAGACGTGGTGACGAGCGGGTTGGCGCCAACCTACCTTGCCATTGACTTCAATCTACCAATGCAGATTACCGAAGAACAACTGGAAATCGTCTGGAAGACAATCCATCGGGAGTGCAAGCGCTACGGAGTCTCGGTAGTAACAGGCCATACGGCACGGTACGGCAACTGCGGATACCCGATGGTGGGTGGCGCGACAGTGCTGGCTGAGGGCGGTCTTTCCGACTACGTCTCGCCCAGGTTTGCCCGGCCAGGAGATGCCATCATTGTGACCAAAGGACCGGCCATCGAGGCGTCGGGGATTTTCGCCGCAATGTTTCCCCAGAAGCTGGCCGAGAAGTACGGTGAGGCGTTTGCCCGGAAAGCAGAAAGGCTTTTCTGGCAGATGTCAGTAGTCGAGGATGCGCTCGCGGCAATCAGCGTCGGCACGCGGCAGAAGGGTGTGACCGCGATGCACGACGCGACCGAATGCGGGCTGTGGGGCGGATTGTACGAGATGGCCCAGGCCGGCGGTTTCGGCGTGCGGGTGGTGAAAGAGCAGATACCGGTGATGCCGTGCGTCGCGGAGATATGCGACCTGTACGGCATTGACCCGTACAAGTCAATCAGCGAGGGAACGCTTATCATAATGTGCCGGCCACAGAAAGCGGACAAAGTCCTTTCCGCGCTCAAGAAGAAGCGCATTCCGGCCGCGGTGGTGGGTGAGGTCACGCGCAAGGGAATGGTGCTTGTGGAGAACGGCCGCGAGAAGCCGCTGGTCCATCCGGTCGTGGACCCGTTTTGGGCCGCGTACTTCAAGTCGCTGGAGAAGATGCGGTGAAGGCCGGGCGCAGGTCAAATAGGGCCTATTCCCCAAAGCAGCGCTTGGAGCGCGCCGTCCGCCTGCTCGAATCCTGCCGCGAGTTTGCCATGCTTGTGCCGGAGGTGCGCGTCAATGTCGTGCTTGTGCCCAACGATGCGGTCAGACCCGAACAGGTGTTGGGCGTTGACGGTAGAATCACGGTGGTAGCCGGTAAGCCCAGGGCGTCGGGTCCGATTCGGCCGGGCGTGTCTGACCATATGGCCCGGCTGATGCTGGAAGCACGCAAGTATGACCCGAGTGTCCGCGCTGGTCTGAACTTCCGCTGGAACGAAGCCATCCACGAGTACGTGAAAGGCTATTGCGCCGAGAACGGCCTTGGGTTCGGGTGCATTGACCGTACGCTCGAACCAAAGGTACTTATCGGCAAGGACAAAGGCTCGATTCCGTGGAAGGTGAAGTTCCTGGTCGAGGCCGCGGGTGGCAAGGTGCCGCCGGTATTCTACGAGACACGCGGCTGGGGCAAGGAGCCCTTGTTCTTCCTGGTCGGCCCGGACCCGGTCTCGGTCGTCAGGCGGGCCCTCGCCATCGCCCGCGGCCTTGCCCGCGCCGTGGCCCGCTGACCGCGGGCACTCACTTACCGAAGACCGACAGACCGCCAAGAGCGCCAGGATAGACCAGAAAGAACGCCAGAGAAGCAGCGAGTGCCGTCCTGCACGCGCTCCGTGCGGGCTGACTTGACAACTTGCCGACATATGATAATATTCACGCAGTATTAGCATTTCTGATAACTAATATGGAACTATCAATAGCACTGAGGCTGGCCGCAGAGCTCGGTATTGCCGTCGAGTCGGTGGTGCGCGAGTACTGGGAATTGGCGGTGTTGCGCGTCCTGCTCGGCACGCCGGCCGGCGTGCGGCTGGTGTTCAAGGGCGGTACCGCACTGCGCCTGGCGTACGGCTCGCCGCGGTTTTCTGACGACCTGGACTTCTCGCTCGCGAAGGCGATGGGCTTTCGCGCGTTTGAGTCATCAATCTGCCAGGTCCGCATGGCCTATTCAGACCTTGAACTGACTGACCTGGCCGAGAAGCGCCGGACGTTTCTGGCCGAGTTCCGCATCAGGGATGCGGTGCTGGAGCGGCCGTTCCGCCAAGTGATTGAAGTGAGCCGGCGCAGGCCCGGGTCAGAGGCGAACGAGCTCCGTCTCCTTTCCTCACCCTGCTCGCCCTTGAAGGTGCTGGCGCGAGTGGCGACGGCCGAGGCAATCCGGAAAGACAAACTGGCCGCGCTGGCCGAGCGCAAGGCAGCCAGGGATCTTTTTGACCTGTGGTTCATAGCACAGGCGACGGGCCGCAGTCTTCCGGCCGAGCTCCCCCGGTTTGACGTGCGGGTACTCAGGCGAGACCTGCGCAAGTACCTGCCGAGGAGCTATTACCCGGTTGTCGAGGAGCTAGCAAAGTGAGGCGTGACGTACTTGAAGCCCTGCGGCGGCTGGGGAAAACGTACTACACCACCGCGGACCTGGCCAAGGTCACCGGACATTCAGCCGGGAGTCTGCGCGTGTTTCTTGCACGCTGGACAAAGGCCGGGCTGCTGAAGCGTATCGGAACCGGGCTCTACGGTCTGCCTGACGTTGCGCCGGACCTCGAACGGCTGGGCAACGCGTACTACTTCCCTTCCTACCTTTCGTTTGAGTCGGCCTTGGCGCGGTACGGAGTCCAGAGTCAGATGCCGTACGCGCTTACCTTTGCCACGTCCCGCCGGTCTCGCCGCCTGAAGCTCGCGGATACTGAGATAGAGTACCGCCAGCTGCGCCAGGACCTATTCTTCGGCTATGAGCAGCAGGACTCTCTATATGTGGCCTGGCCGGAAAAGGCGCTGGCCGACCTTCTTTATCTTGTGTCGCTGGGCCGGGCCAGTTGCGACATCAGGGCGCTGAACCTGAAGCCGCTGGACAGAAGCCGGTTCAGCAAACTGATAGCTAGATTCCCGGAAAGAACTCAGAAACTTGCAGCAGGTAGTGGTCTTCCAGTCCGGGTACGAAGCTGAGCCGGTCGCCTAACTGAAGTACCTGTAATTGCCGGCACGGTTCCCGGCTGAACTCTGGTTCGGACCGGCGAAGCTGCTGGCGCGCCATCTAGCTGCACGGTTCTTGGACATAGTTTAGCCCGAACTTTCCGGCCACTTGTGAACACGAATCACAGCGCGTCCAGCCCGGCAAGTAAGTGGGGGAGTCACTTCCCCTGCCATAAGCGGTGCGAAACTCAGCACCAGGTAACTACAGGCAACTCGCTGAAGGACAAGTGGTTAGGGCCTGTATTCGGAGAAACGGCAGGCTTACTGGAGATTCCCTGGGCAAAAGCGGCACCCATGTCCATATAACTTGGTGAAGGCAGGACAACAAAGGCAGGTTGGGTGGAACCGGTCGAAAAGTCCGCTAACAGAAAGGAGGCCAATATGTCTGTGAGTCCGGAAAAGAGAGTAATGCAATGGGACAGGAAATACAACGTAGGCCGGGCGATGGCCGCGATCGAAGACCAGCGGCCGAAGATGCTCGAACGCTACGAGGCGGCAATCACCGCCCTGTGCAACGTCGAACAAATGACCCGCGAGGTCCTGAATGAGCGGGCGATTCAGACCATCAACTACGTCTGGTATCTGGACTATGCCCGGCAGTTGTTCAAACTGACACGCAAGAATGTTGCGGGCGACAGCCTGGCCCTGGCTGCCAAGGTACTACTAGACAAGTGGCAGTCGCGCGGCCTGGACCCGGACGTCCTCGCCGCGATCCGGAGCCAGGTATTCAACATCGGTCCGGTCGCGCCGTAATCGGGCACGGGATGCTCTGTACCGGGGTCTTGCCCAAATTTCAGCGGATTGTCTGCCAGCGCCGGAAGACTTCGGAGAGGGAAAGTTCGAGCTTGGCGCAGACGAGGTCCAGGAGCTTCTTGGCCTTCTTGGCGTCGAAGTCGGGGTAACCTTCGTCTTTTTCGTAGAGAATAATCGAGCCCGGGAAAGGAGAAGTGATAAGCCCCGGCGTGGCTTGGGCCGCAAGGTCAGGCTTGTATAATTCAATGCGCACTAGTTCGGGTCGGAGTGCCTGCATCATTGCGGTTTCGTCGGTGCCGGCATGGCCGCCTTCGTGACCGTAAACTTCTCTGGTTTCCTCTACACAGTGCACCCACCAGTCCACGACCAGGCTGAGTACCTTCTTGTCGCGGTAGAGCTTGAAGCAGATATTCTTGAGTTGCTCGGTATTGCCGCCGTGGCCGTTCAGGATGGCGATGCGGCGGAATCCGGTGTCGGCAAGGCTGGTGCACACTTCCCAGACATAGCGTTCAAACGTGTCGGGCGTGACGCTGGTCGAGCCAGGATAGGCGAGAAGTGAGCGAGTGATGCCGTAGGGTATGACCGGCGCAATAAGGGCGTTCAGACCGGGTGCAATGCGTTCAGCAATCGCGGCCGGGATGATGTTGTCAGTGCCGAGCGCAATGCAGCCATGGGCTTCGAGCGTGCCCACGGGCAGGAGTACCGCGTCAATCATATCCGGGACAAGCTGCCTGAACTCAATCCAGGTCAGCTCTTCGATCTTCCAGGTGCGCATCACTTTTTCCTTCGCCATATTTACCGCCGGGTTTTCTGAGTCCTTTCGCTAGTTCACCTGGATGCCGACCATCAGCCCAGCCCATGCCTGGTACCACAGTTTTTCCTGCCAAAGCCAGCCTTCTTTGAATCCAAAGGCAATCGTTGTCATTCGCGCATGGTCCTCACTGTCCTTGAGCCGCATGCTCAAGGTGGGACCAATCACAATCGAACCGCGGCGACCGATTGTGAAGCCGAGCTGGGGACGCAGTTTGGCGAAGAAGTCTGTGCCGAGCCTCCAATCCGTTAGTTCCTCACCACTGGTCATGCCGTAGCCGGTTAGGTCCAGGTCGAAGAAGAGCGTGTTCTTGAGTGGGAAGTGGCCGCCGAGTCCGTGAGCGAGAAGCCAGCGGGTACCGGGGTCGGCGAGCGGTGCGACACCGAGCGCGAACAGGCTGTAGATGTGTTTGGAGCCAAGTTTAGCACCAAGCTGGGGCAGGCCGGTCTCATCGGCCCAGACCGAGATTGCCTTATACCCGTTACCGATGATGCTGACGTTACCCAGGGCCTCACCATCAAGATACGAGCAGATGTTGACATTGCCAAGCATGAATCCCGATCCGGCATGGGTGACGTTGACATTACCGGCGATTACGCCACGAAAGTCGCCGGTGACATTGACGTTGCCAAAAAGCAGGCCGCGGACCATGCCGGAGACGTTCACGTTGCCGACCTGACCACCCCAGACGTTACGACCGATGTTGACGTTGCCGAGTTGGAAACCATTGACGTCGGTCGTAACGTTGACGTTGCCGAGCTGGAGCCCGGAGCCCAGGTTGCCGGCGATGTTGATGCAGCCGAGCTGCAATCCCTTGAACTCGCCGTCGGTGAAGTTGAACGAGGCGAGCTGTACGCCCCGGAACTCTCCGCCGGTGATGTTGATGGCAGCAAGTTGCACACCACGCATCGTGCCGCCGACGTAGTTGAAGACCCCAGACAGTTGGCAGCCGGATGAGCTTAGCCGGTCAATATTGAACACGCCGCCCAACTCGAAGCCATGCACCGCACCGATGTTGCCGCCAATGACATTGAACGAGAAGCGGGATTCAATACTACTGCTGCCGGCGCCGTTGGTTGAAAGCGGAGGAAATAGGGAAACCGATACCGGCCGAAGGGTTAGGCCGGAAGCGAGCGCCGACGTAAAGACAAGAATGGCAAGAAGCCTGAGCATTGGGCCTCCTTTTTCACGAGCAATGATAGTTGGCAGCAGGGGGTGGTCAAGCAGCCCAGAGACTTTGTGCCAGCAATCTTTCGAAGCGTCTAGTTAAGAATTTTCTTCGCAGACGACGAGCAGACTCGGTAGAGTCAGTCCGGCGGTAACGGATTGGCAGAGTTACCCGAGTCAGCGACCTGGCGGCCTGGGGTCGAGAACGCAGCGCGGAATGTTGCGAGTCCAGCTTCGAGTCGGTCAGCCTGGCCGCCGCCTTCGGCCATGTCCGGCCGGCCGCCACCACCTCCACCCAGTGCCTGGCCTACCGTCTTTGCCAGGTTCCCGGCTGATATCGTCCGGCTCAGTTCCGGGCTGACAATAACAAGATAGCGCAGTCGACCAGCCGCAGTCCCGCCGGCGAGAAATCCGGCATATGGCGCCGGAACTTTCTCCCGCAACCGGTCGGCAACCATTCGAAGCTCAGTCTGATCAAGTTCTGGCAGGTAGCCGGTGACGATGTTCACACCGCCAACCGACTCCACCTTCTGGGCGAGTTCGTCGGCCTTATGCCGCGCCACCTGCCCGGACAACGTTCTCACCCTAGTTTCAAGCCGCTTTGTCTCTTCGACCAACGAAGTTACCTTTTGGGCCAGGAGTTCTTCGTTGGAGTTCAGGGTGTTCTTCAGGTGTCGGACAATCTCCCGTTCCTCGGCGAAGCGCCGGAATGCGGCCTTGCCAACGAGTGCCTCGATGCGCCTGATGCCAGCCGCAACCCCGGTTTCAGACATGATCCGAAACATTCCGATTTCACCAGTTGACCGCAGGTGCGTACCGCCGCACAGCTCCATTGAGAACCCGGGTACCGTGATAACCGTCACCTTCTCGCCGTACTGTTCGGCAAAGAAAGCCGCGGCGCCCATCTTTTTTGCCTGCTCTAACGGCACGTCCGTTTTTCGCTCGACCGGGCGGTCCGCGACGATCTGATCATAGACGAGGCTCTCAACCCGGTGCAACTGCTCGTCGCTCAACGGCTCGAAGGAAGCGAAGTCGAACCGGAACCGACCTGGCTCAACCAGCGAACCTTCCTGTCTTACATAGTCGCCGACAATTCTGCGCAAGGCCGCGTGCAAGAGATGAGTTGCGGTATGCGCCCGCTCGATTTCCCGGCGTCGCTCGCGGTCCAGTGTTGCAACGACCGTGCCCTTCGCAATCTCGCCCTTAACAAGCTTCGCCTTTGAGACCCTTACCCCCTGCTTGTAGTAGGTATCCAGGACCTCGAGCTCAAAGTCGCTGCTGGCAATCGTGCCGGTGTCACCGACCTGGCCTCCAGCCTCGGCGTAGAACGGCGTATCCCGGAGATAGACCTCATACAGCTTTGCTTCACGCTGCTGGTCTTCTAAGGGCAGAAACTCGACCAGCTCGGTTTCGACTTCGTCGCGCTCGTAACCGACGAACCTCGTCTCCTTCACCACGGCGGTCACTTCGGCGGCACTGATAAAAGTTGCTTTCTTGGACCGGTCGCGCTGTGCCTGCATCGCAGCCTCGAAGCCTTCGATATCGAGACGGACATTGGCATCCTGAGCCAGTTCCTTGATCAGCTCGATGTGGAAGCCGTAAGTGTCGTGCAGCTTGAAGAGAACGTCGCCCGGAATCACGGCATCGGCGCGATGCTGCTCAAGCACGTCTTGCCACAGCTCAAGGCCACAGTCAAGTGTGCGCAAGAACCGTTCTTCCTCGGACTTGATGATGAGTCCGGCCTGTTCGCGCTTTGCCACAAGCTCGGGGTAGAACTGCTTCATGTGCTCAACCACGGCCCCGGAAACCCGGAAGAGAAACGGCTCCCGCACACCTTGCTGGTGGGCGAAGAGGAGCGCCCTTCTCAGAATGCTGCGCAGAATGTAGCCCCGCGCCTCGTTTGATGGGATTGCGCCGTCGGCAATCGCAAACGTCAGGGCCCGGGCATGGTCGGCGACGACATTCAGCAGAGTACGGACCTCAGGCTGCTCGGTACTGATTCCGGGTTCGCTGTTCTTTACCTCTTGCAGGATTCTGACGGTCTCGCGCACAATCGGTGCGAACAGGTCGGTGTCAAATATCGTCTTCCTGCCCTGCGAGACCTGGGCCAGACGTTCCAGTCCCATACCGGTGTCAATGCCACGGTTCTTCAGTGGTACACGGCTACCGTCCGGCAACTGATTGAACTGCGGAAACACGATATTGTACACTTCGCTCCACCGGTCGCAGTCGCAACCTGGTGCGCAGGTTTCCTTCCCGCACCCGAACTCCGGTCCCAAGTCAGCATAGATTTCCGAGCATGGCCCGCACGCACCAGTACCGCCTGCCGGGCCCCAGAAGTTGTCCTTAGCCGTCAGCCTGAATATGCGCCTTTCCTCCAGCCCAACTTTCTTGTGCCAGACTTCGTACGCCTCATCGTCCTCCTCAAATACCGAGACTGAGAGCCGTTCGCGGTCAAGCTTCACCACTTCGGTCAGATACTCCCAGGCCCACGGTATCGCTTCGGCCTTGAAGTAGTCACCGAACGAGAAATTTCCCATCATCTCAAAGAATGTGCAGTGTCTGGGAGTCCTTCCCACCTGGGGCAGGTCGGTGGCCCGCAGACATTTCTGGATAGAACAGGCCCGGCGGTACGGCAGCTCGACCGTGCCGGCCCATAGTGGTTTGAACTGCACCATACCAGCGCTCGTGAAGAGCAGGGTTGGGTCGTCGCGTGGGATGAGCGATAGACTGGGCACAATCTTGTGCTCGCGCTTTGCGTAGAACTCAAGAAACGTCCGGCGGAGCTCACGGTGGTTCATGACGCAGGATTCTAGCCGGAAATACCGTCCGCGCAACATGTTCAGACCGGCCTAAGGGGCCGGCCAAGGCACATCGTGACCCCCTGCCTGACGCTTGCGCGTTTCATATGATACCCGTAGCGCCAGCAACTCGTCAAGGTCGAGCG